>JAKQSH010000431.1 GCA_029570245.1 Deltaproteobacteria bacterium
ATATCCTGTCGCTTAAAGCTCTGCTCTCCACGCGGAGGCAGGAGCCGGAGCCTGAAAGTTGCGCAATGAATAGAATGGCCTGTTCTCGCTGAGTCCGACCTGCGAGCTACGAACTGTGGCGAGTTGGCAAAAGGCGTGAGCTATCGCAATCACCCCTTCACGCCGCCTGCCGTCAGACCGCCGACCAGATGCTTCTGCAGCGCGAAAAACAGCGCCATGACCGGCAGCGAAACCAGTATGGCTCCGGCGGCGAAACGGCCCCAGTCGGTGGAATAGTCGCCTACGTAGCTCTGCAGAGCCACCGGCAGCGTAAACGATTTCTCTTCGGCTAAAAATGTCGCAGCCAGAATGAATTCGTTCCAGGCCGTCATAAACGAGAAAAGCGCCGTAACCACTATGGCCGGGCGTGCCAGCGGCAGCGTTATACGCACAAAAATCATCCAGCGCGAAGCCCCGTCGATGAATGCTGCTTCTTCGAGGTCTTTCGGGATTGTGTCGAAATACCCTTTGAGCATCCACACGCAGAAAGGCACTGCGGTTGATGAATACACTAGCGTCAGGCCCATCATGGAATTCAGCAGTGCCAGCTTGTCGAGCAGTATGTACAGCGGAATGGCCATTACAACGCCGGGGAACATCTGCGTCACCAGAAAGGCGCTCATTCCCATGCGTTTTCCGGGAAACTCGAAGCGCGAGAAGGCATAGGCCGCCGTGGTGGCAAGAAAAACGCCTAAAAGCGTGGTGGCCGCCGACACCGCCAGCGAGTTGAACAGCTGATGGCCGAACAGCCAGTTGCCCTGCATGTCGCTGGCTCCGAGCAGGTCTGCGAAGTTCCTGAAGCTGATCACGTCCGGCAGCGGATTGACGGACAGCGAAAAGGCCTGCGACGGCGTCAGCGCCATTTTCACCACCCACAGCACCGGGTAAAGCGTGACAATGCAGAACAGAATCAGAAATACGTTTACTAGTATGAGTTTGACAAGCGGTACCCGTCTCATGTTTTCTCCTTCATCAGGATGCGCGTTCCGTTGGAGTAGATCAGAAGCGCAATGAAAATCAGTGTGGCGTAAGCCGCCGCGTATCCATACTGCTCCTGACGCGTAAAGGCCCAACGGTAAGCCTCGGTTATCAGAATTTCGGTTGATCCCTCAGGTTCGCCGCCTGAAACCAGATAAATGATGTTGAACATGTTGAAAGTCCACACCGAACCCAGAATAACGGCGGGCAGCAGCGCCGGCTTCAGAAGCGGCAGCGTGACCGAGAAGAAACGCCGCACCGGCCCGGCGCCGTCGATTTCGGCGGCCTCTTCAAGATCGGAGGGAATGGCCTGCAGAGCGCCCAGTGTAACCACCATCATAAACGGAAAGCCCAGCCATGTGTTGGTTGCCACATTGGCAGCGAAGGAAGTCCAGAAGTGCGAAAACCAGCTTACAGGTTCGGCTCCGAACCATGTAAGGAAGGCATTGATTGCTCCGAACTGCTTATGGAACATGCCTTTCCATATAAGCGCGGTGATGTAGTTCGGCACGGCCCAGGGTACGATCAGCAGCACGCGGTAAATGCCGCGCAGCTTGAGCCATTTGTGACGCAGAAGAAGCGCCAGCGCCATTCCAAGCGACACGTGCAGAAAGACGTTGGCCGCCGTCCACAGCACTGTAACCACCAGCGTGAAATAAAAGGACAGCGGGTCGCTGACCGAATAGTCGCTTGATGTGAGAATGCTGACGAAGTTCGCAATGCCGACAAAAGTGAAGCGGCCTTCGTGGTGCGAGAAAAACGCCACCGCCGTTCCGACTATGAACGGCAGAAAAAGCAGCAGCAGCATCGAGAGTGCGGCAGGCAGCAAGTAGGCATATGCCGTCCCGGCACGACGAACCGCCTTCCATGCTTCGTGGCGCTTCATCCACAACAGCCACCAGACGATAATAACGGCAACGACGATCAGCAGCAGAACGACATACAAGGCAGGACTTTTTTCAGGCGGAGCCGGACGCGTCAGCACGCGCAACTGCATCTGGGCGCGGTTCATGGCCTCCGCAGGGTCGGCAGCTCCGCGCAGCACCTTGCGCAACGCCTGTGCGGCAGGTTCCCATACGGCGCGCATCAGCGGATGATTGGGCATTGCGACCGTGTAAGGCGCCTGAGTCAGAAAGCGTGCCGCCAGCGGGTCGATCTGCTTTCCCGGCGGCAGAAGCGGGTTCATCAGCGCCACAGCCTGACGGCCTGTCGTGGCGCGCAGACCTGCCGCATCATCGGCCAGATAACACATGAATTCGAAAGCGTTGTCGCGGTCGCGCGCTTTCGCCGACATGAAGACCGCCTCCACAGTAAGAAACGGCGCGGCGGGCTGGCCGGTTGCCGAAACAATAGGCATGGGCACGATGTCGTAAACAACGTCTTTGCCGATTTCTCCGGCGAACCACGGGCCGTTTATAACCATTCCGGCGCGTCCTTCGTTGAAAAGCTGCGATACCAGCGCGGCGTTAGGTTCGTCGGGAACAAGTCGTTCCTTCATCATGCTCTGCACGAATTCGACTGAGCGGACATTGGCGGGCGAATTAAGTTCGGCTTCGCCTTTTTCGTTGAAAATATTTCCACCAAAACCGAAAAGCCAGGCGGCGTGAAAGTAAAAACTGCCGGCCTCGTAGGCCAGGCCGTAAATTCCCTGCTCCGGCTTCGATATCTCGCGCATGATCTTCAGCATTTCGTCCGTGTTCTTCGGGGGAAGCGGAACCAGACGCGGGTTGTAATAAAGCGCAGCCGACTTCAGCGCCAGAGGCAGACCCCAGAGTTTGCCTTCGTAGTTTAAAGCGTCCCGCGAGCTTTTGTAATAACGCTCAAGCTCTTCAGGCTCTACTGAAATCGGCGCCAGCAATCCGGCGCGCGACCAGTCTCCCAGGCGTTCATGTGCGAAAATGAAAACATCCGGTCCGTGACCGCGCGGTATGGCCGAAGTGAGTTTGTTGGCGTAAGCCTCGTGCGGAACGGCCAGCGGCAGCACCTGAAGTTCGGGATGCTCGGCGTTGAAATTGCGCACGGCCTCTTCCAGTGCGAGCTTTTCATCGCCGCGATAGCTGTGCCAGAGCGTAAGTTCTTCGGCGGCCTGAGCTTGAACGGCGAAGAGACAGAGCATAAGCGTCAGAAACGCTGAAATCCGTGCTGCGGCGGAAGTGTAGTCTTTGGCAAACATCATTCTGCCCTCACCGGCTGTCCTGGTCTGATGGCGTAACCCGACTGCGGATGAAAAATATGTACGTCGCTTTCATAAACGTTGAATGTTACATCCTGACCTGCCTTTATGCTGCGGATATGCTCGCTCGGCACCTGCGCCACAACCGATGTGTCGCCCAGCGTGCAGTGCATGTGCGTATCCCAGCCTATAGGCTCCAGAACTTCCACTTTGGCCTGCGCCGTGCCGTGTCGCTTTCCAACCGGGTCGAGCTGATGCGGACGGACTCCAACGGTTACTTCATCGGGAATGCCTTCGATATCAGCGTATTCTGCGGGCAGGAAAAATTCGAAGCCGGGCCCGGCAACCGACGGTCGCTCGCCGCGTCTGAACACGCCCTGCATAAAATTCATTGAGGGCGAACCGATGAAACCCGCCACGAAGCGGTTGGCCGGACGTTCGTAAAGTTCGGCTGGTGTGCCCAGCTGCTGCAACAGGCCGCCGTTAAGCACCGCGATGCGATCCGCCAGCGTCATGGCCTCGATCTGATCGTGCGTGACGTAAATCATGGTGGTTTTCAGGCGCTGATGCAGCTTCTTCAGTTCGATGCGCATCTGCACTCGCAGTGCTGCGTCAAGGTTGGACAACGGTTCGTCGAAGAGAAACACTTTCGGATTGCGTACGATGGCGCGCCCCATGGCAACCCGCTGCCGCTGTCCGCCGGACAGCTGGCGAGGAAAGCGGTCCAGCAGATTCGTCAGCCCCAGTTGCTCTGCGGCTTCTGACACGCGCCGGGCTATTTCGTCCTTCGGCATTCCGCGCACAGAGAGCGAGAACGCCATGTTTTCGCGCACCTTCATGTGCGGGTAGAGCGCATACGATTGAAACACCATGGCGATGTCGCGATCCTTGGGCGGCACGTCGTTCACCACACGATCACCAATCCGAATCCGGCCCTCCGTGATCT
>JAKQSH010000434.1 GCA_029570245.1 Deltaproteobacteria bacterium
TGCCGGGCCGGAGCCACGACCTGCGCCGAACTGGGCGTAATAGGCCGTCCGGCGCTTTTTGTCCCGCTGCCGACGGCTGCGGACGATCATCAGACCTATAACGCCGGCGAGCTGGTTGAGGCGGGGGCAGCGTGGAGTATGGCCCAGCGAGACTTCACGCCGGAGGCTCTGGCCGAATTTTTAAAGGCGCGCATCGAAGGCAGAAGCGATCTGAGCCGCATGGCTGAAGCGGCGCTGGCCTGGGGGCGTCCGCACGCCGCATACGACGCCGCCGAGCTTTGCGTCTCGCTGGCCGGCATTGGGAAATAGGAGAAATGCGATGCTTATGACGAAAGTCAGACGCGTTCACTTTGTAGGCATAGGCGGAATAGGCATGAGCGGCATAGCCGAAGTGCTGATGAACATGAATTTCAGCGTCTCCGGCTCGGACCTGCGCGAAAGCCCCATCGTACGCCGCCTTCAGAAAATGGGAGCGCAGATTTCCATAGGACACGCTGCTGTCAATGTTGAGGGCGCGGATGTCTGCGTTTACACATCCGCAGCTTCGCGCAGCAACCCGGAGGTCATGCGCGCCAACCAGCTCGGCATCGCCGTCATTCCGCGCGCCGAAATGCTGGCGGAACTGATGCGCATGAAGGAAGGCATCGCCATTGCGGGTACGCACGGCAAGACCACCACATCCAGCCTTATTTCGTGGCTGCTGGTTGAAGGCGGAATGGACCCGACCTGCCTCATCGGAGGGCGCCTCACGTCTTTCGATTCAAACGCCCGACTTGGTGCGGGCTCGTTGCTGGTGGCTGAAGCCGATGAGTCAGACGGCTCCTTTCTTAAGCTGACGCCGGTCGTCAACGTCATTACGAACGTCGAAGCCGAACACATGGAGCATTTCGGCTCGCAGGCGAAACTCAACGAAGCCTTCGTGCAGTTTTCAAACCTGGTTCCGTTCTATGGCGCAAACATCGTCTGCCTGGACGATCCGGGAGTGCGACGCCTGTTGCCGTTCTTCCAGCGCCGTTTCATAACATACGGAGTGTCAGCAGAAGCCGCAGTGCAGGCCCGCGAGATTCACAGCAAGGGGTTCCATTCCAGCTACGATCTATACCGCGACGGACGGAATATGGGGCGAGTAACGGTCAACCTGCCGGGTTTCCACAATATTCTGAATTCACTGGCGGCGGCAGCCGTCGGGATGGAACTCGACATACCTTTCGAAATCATCCGCGAGGCGCTGGCGACATTCGCCGGCGTGGACAGGCGCTTTCAGCTCAAAGGCGAGGCACGCGGAATCTCAGTCATTGACGATTACGGACATCATCCGACGGAAATCAGGGCTTCGTTGCGTACTGCGCGAGAGAATTTCAATCAGCGGATAGTGGCGGTGTTTCAGCCGCATCGCTACACGCGACTGCGCGATCATTTCGACGAGTTCGTACACTCTTTCGACAATTGCGACGTACTGATAGTCACCGACGTGTACCGCGCCGGAGAGCAGCCGATAGAGGGTTTCAGCGCCGAGCGCATCTACGAAGCCATTAAAGCCGCAGGACATAAGGACGTGCGCCTGATCAAAGAAGCTGACGAAGTGGCGGCGGCCATAGTGCCGGAACTTATTTCCGGCGACATGCTCATTACGCTTGGAGCGGGAGACGTAAACAAAATCGGACGTCAGGTGCTCGACTGCCTGACGGCTCCATCTGACAGGGAGAACGGCAATGCCTGCTGAAGGGATATGGCGCGGCAAGAAAATCGGCGTAATTTACGGCGGAGAATCCAGCGAACGCGAAGTGTCGCTTGAAACGGGAATCGGAATTCATGCTGCACTTCTGCGGCTGGGATACGATGCCATACTGATTGATCAGGGCCCGGACATTGGAAAACGTCTGTCCGAGTCCGGCGTGCAGGTGGTCTTCAATGCGCTGCACGGCAAATGGGGCGAGGACGGCTGCGTGCAGGGTCTGCTGGAAGTGATGCATATTCCCTACACCGGCTCGAAAGTATTTTCGTCGGCGCTGGCCATGAACAAGCATTTCTCGAAAATAATCTTTCGCAATGCCGGCCTTCCTGTTGGTGACTACATTTTACTGAACACACGGCAAATGGCCTATTTCGATCCGGCCCACATGGGATTCGGTTTTCCGGTGGTAGTCAAACCCAACACAGAGGGTTCGTCGGTGGGCGTCAGCATCGTAAAAAACGCGGACGAACTGAATGCGGCGCTTAAAACCGCAGCAGACTGGGACGGCGACATCCTGATTGAGCGATTCATCAAAGGACGTGAGATACAGATCACGGTTCTCAACGACAAGGCTCTTGGAGCCATAGAAGTTGTCCCGGCGGAGGAATTTTACAACTATGCAGCGAAGTACACGCTAAACACCACAAAATACCTGTACCCTGCACCGCTTGACGAAAAAGATTACGCCTATTGCATGGAAGTGGGACTGGCCGCACATCGCGCATTGGGATGCGAGGGCGTAACGCGCACAGACCTGATACTTGCCGAAGGCCGCGCATATGTGCTGGAGGTAAACACTCTGCCCGGCATGACTTCACATTCTCTGGTGCCGAAAACCGCCGCCGGAATCGGCATCGGCTTCGACGAACTGGTCGAACGCATACTCGATACCGCTTCACTGGGAATAGCGGTAAGGGAAAGGAGCTGAAAGCTTCATGGCCGTTTCAGCGGACAAACAGAAGCGCAACGCCACGGTGAAAAGAAATCTCATCGTCAAGACTCGCCCGTCCGACGAAGATTCATGGCGCAGCATCGGACGCGGAGCGGTGTTGCTGGCGAAGAGTCTTCTGCTTTACTGTTTTCTGGCCGGCATGTTTCTTCTGTGGCAGGAGGGCGCCGAACGTGTCAGGGCCGAAGGCTGGCTCAACATAGACAGACTTGAAGTCAGCGGGAATCATAGAGTCGGCAGCGATGAAATATGGCATTTTGCAGGCATCAGCGCCGGAAAATACATTTTTGATGTCGATCTCAACCGTGCGGCGGAAGGAATCCGCAGGCACCCGTGGATAAAGGATGTGCGCCTCATGCGCCGTCTGCCGGACACAATCAGAGCAGTTATTGTCGAAAATCAGGTGGCGGCCATACTCGACCTTGATCCGCCGGTTTTTGTGGACGCGGAAGGTCATCCGTTCAAGGTTGCTGACAAGCTATCCGGCGAAACGTACCCGCACATCAGCGGCGTCAGCAGCAACGACTTCGACGAAACGAAACTCGGCGAACGAAAAGTGAAATTCGCGCTGATGCTTATCAACGAATATAAAAAACATCCGGTCAACACCATCGCCCCGCTGAAAGGTCTGAGTTTTGTGCCGGGCGGCTTTGAAGTTCTGGTTGGTGGCGTACCGACCCGCGTGGTTCTGGGCAAGACGCCGTTTGTTGAAAAATTCGACAGACTGGCTAAACTCTGGAAGCACATTTACCGCAGCGGGCGGGAAGCCGCACTTATTCATCTCGACAACGAGGATATGCCTGAAAGAGTTACGGCCAGAATGATAACAGGCGAAGAGCCGCAGGAAAACACTATCAGAAACTGAATGACGGAGAATCAACGCTTACGCGGAGGAACATAAATGGCGCAGGAAGGCGAAATCATTGTAGGACTGGACATCGGCACCACCAAGATCGTGTGCATCCTGGGCGAGGTCAAAGCCGGCGGCGAAATCGAAGTGATCGGCATGGGCAATTATCCTACGAAGGTGTTGTCGCGCGGATCGGTGGTTGACATAGACGCCGCAGTCAAAGGCATCCGCGAAGCGGTCGGAGAAGCCGAACACATGACCGGAGCCCGCATTCACACGGTATACGCAGGAATCGCCGGGCCGCATATTTCAAGCTTCAACAGCCACGGAGTAGTCGCCGTAAAAGGCAAGGAAATCACCGCTGCCGACATGGAAGAAGTGGTGGATCAGGCCAAAAGCGTCGCCACCCAGTCCGAACGGGAAGTGCTGCACACACTGGTGCAGGAATATTTCGTTGACGGAGAAAAAGGAATCAAGGTTCCGCTGGGCATGAGCGGCGTAAGGCTGGAGGCGAATGTTCATGTTGTTACCAGCGCAAAAACCGCAGCAATCAACATCGAACGCTGCACCGAACGCGCCGGTCTGGCTTTGCAGCAACTTGTTCTTGGACCGCTGGCTTCTTCAATGTCTGTGCTTACCGACGATGAACGCCAGCTGGGAGTGGCTCTGGTCGATATCGGAGGCGGCACCAGCGACATAATCATTTTCTATCGCGGCAGCGTAGTTCACACGCAGATTCTCCCTATCGGCGGCGACCTCATTACACACGACATCGCCGTCGGAATGCGCACCCCTACCCTGGAAGCCGAGCGTATCAAACACCGCCACGGAGCGGCGCTGTCAAGCATGGTCGAAACCAACGAAGACATAGAAGTCCCCAAAATCGGCTCCAACGACCCGCGCATGATGTCGCGCCGGGTGCTCTGCGATATCATCGAAGCCAGAGTCGAAGAGATTTTCACCGCCATCGAAGAGGAAATCATCCGCTCCGGCTACAAGGAAAAGCTGGGGGCAGGCATCGTTGTAACCGGCGGGACTTCGAACCTGGAAGGCATTTCGGAACTGGCCGAAAGCATAATGAGAATGCCTGTCCGCTGCGGAAAACCCTATGGAGTTACGGGACTTACAGATTTGATACACGACCCGCGCTACGCCACGGCGGTTGGTATGCTGCTTTATGGAGCCAGACACAAACCGCGTATTTCCGAAAGCGAACGATCATTCACCGGCTGGCTGACGCACGGGATAAAAAAACTGTTTCGCGAACTGTAATTTTTTTAGAAAAATCAAGGGACAAAATACAGAGATTAGTATATATTGAGTATTCATAAATCCGGGCGGATATGGATTCAAGGAGGGACACACACATGTCTGAACAGGGCAAGATCAAGTTTGAATTCGACGACAGCAGCTATAAGACGGCAAAACTGGCTGTCCTGGGCGTCGGTGGAGCCGGTGGAAACGCCGTCCGCACCATGGCGGAAAACTCGGTCGAAAACGTAACGCTCATGGCCGCGAACACCGACCTGCAGGTGCTGGAGCGCA
>JAKQSH010000467.1 GCA_029570245.1 Deltaproteobacteria bacterium
ATCGTTTCACGACCTATGAACGTTGCGCCGATGAAAGACTTCCTCTGGTGGTAAAAGGCGACGGCAGGCGCGAGCCTTTCAGCCGCGAGAAGCTGATGATGGGCATACAGAAAGCCTGCCAGAAGCGCGACATTTCGGTAAGTGAAATCGAAAAGGCCGTCAGCCGGATTGTGCGCAAGTTGCAGGAACTGGATCGCGACGAAATCCCGGCCCGCAATATCGGCGAATATGTCATGGATCAACTTGCCGATCTGGACGATGTGGCTTATATTCGCTTTGCATCGGTCTACTGGCGCTTTGACGACATTTCGGAATTCAACCGGCACATTGAGGAACTCAAGCGCCGCAAAACCAGACCGCGCTCGAAAGAAACGACCTGATACCATTCAATAATATCAGCGGGGTCGGACAGAAACGGGTCTGATGACAAGCTTCACGGAAAAGCAGAAATCGGAATATATGAAGAAAGCTCTGCGTCTTGCCAGGCGCGGAGCAGGTTGCGTCTCTCCCAATCCGATGGTCGGGGCAGTAATCGTAAAAGGCGAACGAACGATTGCCGAGGGTTATCATCACCGTTGCGGCGAAGATCACGCCGAAATTGACGCGCTGAAAAAAATAGACTTCAATGCACATGATTGCAGCATGTTTCTCAACCTTGAACCGTGTTCGCACCACGGAAGAACGCCGCCCTGTGCTGATGCTCTGATCCGTTCCGGTATCAGCGCTGTTTATATCGGAACCTCCGACCCGAACCCGAAAGTTTCCGGTGAGGGCATACGTCGTCTGCTGGCGGCTGGAATTCATGTTGAAGTCGGCGTCTGCGAGAAAGAGTGCCTTGAACTGAATCGGGTATTTTTCAAATATATTGTGAATAAAATTCCATATGTTCTTGTAAAAGCGGCGATCAGCCTTGATGGAAAAATCGCCGCCGCCTCAGGCGATTCCGGGCAGTCGAGCGGCGGAATTTCGGGAGTCGAATCTCATCGGCTGGTGCATCGGTTGCGCCACGACTTTGATGCAGTTCTGGTAGGAGCCGGAACTGTGCTTAAAGACAACCCGTTGCTTACCTGCCGTCTGCCGGGGCGCAGAGCTAAAAATCCCTTGCGTATCGTGCTTGATTCCGGCGGTGTTATTTCCGAACAGGCCCGCGTGATTGATGCCTCAGTCGCCCCTACGATTGTTGTCAGCACTTCGCGTTCTTCGCAGAAATGGCGCAAGGCCGTGCAGGCGCGAGGGGCCGAGCTGCTTCTGCTGGAAAGCGCCGGAGGACAGATCGACATTTCAGAGCTTCTGAAGGCGCTTGGTTCGCGCGTGTCCTCAATACTGGTCGAAGGCGGTTCGGAAGTGATTTCGTCTTTTGTGCGCGCACAGGCGGTTGACCGAATAATGTTTTTCATTGCGCCGCTTCTTCTGGGCGGAGAAAAAATTCCTGTTGTCGGCGGTCCGTCCGCCGAGTTTCTGAGCGATGGCGTGCGGCTCGAAGACGTTTTATTCAGGCGCGTCGGTTGCGATCTGCTGTATGAAGCCACTCCGGTTTTCGGGCGCTGAAAGCGAGGTGTCATGTTTACAGGGCTAGTGGAAGATATCGGCGAAATTCTCGAAATA
>JAKQSH010000015.1 GCA_029570245.1 Deltaproteobacteria bacterium
ACCATCTGTTCACTTTCCTTTCCGAGCTTGTAACTGCCAACGAAAACGAAAAGGACGCCTGTATCGTGGTGCTGTCCGAAAAAGACAAGGTGGAGATGGAGGACGAAATAAAAGACAAACTGGGCGATCTGAAGAATACGCGTATCGTATGCCGTACCGGAAGTCCGATAGATTTGAACGATCTGGAAATCGCCGGCATTCATACGTCCAAATCCATTGTGGTATTTGCCCCTGAAATCGATGATCCCGACCCTGAAGTGGTGAAAATAATTCTGGCCATAACCAACCACCCACGCCGCCGCAAACAGCCCTATCACATAGTGGCCGAACTGCATGAGCCTAAAAACGTCGAAATCGCAAAAATGGTCGGACGAGACGAAGTGGAGCTGGTGGTGGTGTCCGATCTGGTGGCACGCATAATCGCTCAGACCTGCCGGCAATCCGGTCTGAGTATGGTTTATCAGGAACTGCTGGACTTCGACGGCGATGAGATTTACTTTTTCTCTCATCCGTCAATCATTGGAAAAACATACGGCGAGACGCTTGCAATGTTCGAAAAATCCGCAGTTCTCGGACTTTATCCCAATGGCGGTACGCCAGCACTAAACCCGCCGATGGAAACGATAATCAAAGAAGGAGACCGTCTGGTCGTCATAGCCGCCGACAACAACGCCACCAGATTTATAAAGCAGGTTCCGTCAGCCAAGGAAGACTGCTTTTCGTCCGAATCGCCTGTCGATCCCAAACCTGAAAACACTCTGCTTCTAGGCTGGAATTTCCGCGCTCCGCTCATAATAAATCAACTTGACGCTTACGTGGCGCCGGGAAGCATTATCCACGTCGTCGCGAACCAGGAAGACGGAAAGGAACTGATTGCAAGGCACTGCACACAGCTGAAAAACTGCAAAGTGGCTTTCCGCAATGCCGACACCACCGACCGCAAGGTGCTTGATTCGCTGCATGTGCAGCGCTATCATCACATCATTCTGCTGAGCTACGCCGACCAGATGAGCGTGCAGGAAGCAGATGCCCGCACGCTGTTTACACTGCTGCATCTGCGCGACATTGCCGACAAGTCCGGTAAGAACTTTTCCATTGTCAGCGAAATTCTGGATGTTAAAAACCGCGAGCTGGCCGAAGTAACGAAAGCCGACGACTTCATAGTGAGCGACAAACTCATAAGCTTGATGCTTTCGCAGGTGTCCGAGAATAAAATGCTCAACGCAGTCTTCGCCGATATTTTCGACCCGGAAGGCGCTGAAATTTACCTGAAGCCGTCAGAATACTACGTGAAATCCGGCGTTGAAGTAGATTTCTTTACTGTTATTGAAGCCGCCCGCCGCCGCAACGAGACGGCCATCGGTTACAAACTGGCGTCCGAAGTCGGCGACGCCGACAAGGCTTACGGCGTGCATGTGAACCCGACGAAGTCGCAGAAGATAGTTTTCGGCCCGGAAGACAAGGTGATTGTGGCGGCAGAAGATTAAAAATCCAGATAATCCGTAAATACAGAACGGGCGGCCTTTTCGGGTCGCCCGT
>JAKQSH010000018.1 GCA_029570245.1 Deltaproteobacteria bacterium
GCTTCGCCTTCGACTGGGAGCGTCAGTTCGAGCTTTCGCTCGATTCTGAAACGGCGCGCAGCATGCGCAACAACACACTGCCTGAAGACGAACGCAAGGAAGGCGATTTCTGTTCGATGTGCGGCGAAAAATTCTGCGCCATGCGCATCAACCGCCGCCTGAACGAAAACGACAAATAAAGCCCGCTTCGACATGTACGGGCGGAAACGGAAAAAGGCCATGAGCAGAATTTCGTTTTCAATCACTCTGACGGCTTTGCTTTTTTTATCTCAGCTGGCTTCGGCAAACACACTGAAAAACACTGAAAGCGAGGGCGACGCCGAGAATTTCTGCGTCGATCACGGCGATTGCCCGCCGCGTTTCGAGTGCATTCAGCTTGAGTGCGTGAGCCTGACACCCGGCGTGTGCCGCAAGGACAGCGACTGCAACTACGAAAACGGCATGTATTGCGAAACGGAAACTTCCACCTGCCGTTATTTCTGTCTGAACGATTACGATTGCGAAAACGGCGAATACTGCGACACCGGCAACTGGCATTGCCTGCCGCGCGAGGAAGGCGACGCCGACAGCTTTTGCACCTCGGACGCCGACTGCGACGAAGCCACCGAATACTGCGACACCATCACGCACACCTGCCGCCCGAACTGCATTTCCAGCGACGATTGCCCGGAAGGCTGGGCCTGCTTCGATTACAGGTGCCAGCCCGAAAGCCCCGGCGATCTGGATTGGGACATGCCCTGGCTGGATTACGAAGAATGGGCGCCTGAAACACCGGAAATTCCAGACTGGGAAATGCCGGAAGTGCGGATTGACGAAGACCTCGAACCCGAAGCCGATATCGAACATCACGAATACGCCGAGTCCGGCGGCTTCGGCGAAAGCGGCATAATCACCGACGGCGACAAAGATAAAGATGCCGGTTCGGCGGAGTCTTCTTCGTCATCATGCACACAGACGGGAGGCTCGGACGCCCGGCTTCTTACGGCTCTGCTTCCGCTCCTGGCGCTGCTGCGCCGCCGCCGGGCCTGAACACTGCAAGCCTGCTTCAGCGGAATGAAGGCCGGTCAGGTCCGTAAGTTTCAGGCTTCGTCCCTGCGACGAGAAACACGCCGACTGCAAAAAGCCTTATCTCTTGATTCTCTCTTCACAGCAACGAGCCGATGCCGGAAGAAACAGGTCAGTCCCTGCTTCCGGCAAGGTGGAAACATATCTCCGGCGCAGAAAACCGAACCGGGCGCGTCTTACGACGCGCCCGGCTTCCGATGTCCGACTGTTGTGTTATTTATCTGATTTACAGGTTGTTGATGTTGTCGCAGATGTCTTTGGCTGCCCAGGGATTACCTGAGAAATAATATCTCTCGGCTGTTTCAAGAGCGGTTTTCACCGTCATATCGCCGACGCCGTCGGTGTTTGTGTCAACCCACGAGCTGAGAGTCAGTTCGCCGTAAGCGACGTTGAGCTTGGTGGCCAGACACTGCTGACGGGCGCGCTGATACATGTTGGCATGACCGATCCAGAGGGCGTTTTCGAGGTCTTTGATTGTTCTGTATCTGTAGTTGAACACCGTTATGGGCAGCCAGCTCTGAATCAGCGATCTGGGAACCTGGGTGCCGTTGTCGCAGCTGTTGTTGCAGCCGTGATGCTGACCCCAGCCATGGCCCCAGCCGTGATGGCAAACATGATGACAACCGCAGCCGCTGGAGGATTTTACCTGATGTTTCCAGAAGCCGATGGTGTGCGGGTTGCCGTAGCCGACCGTCAGTTCGTAGGTGTCGGAGGCGCTGAAGCTGCACGAATCGCCGGCGTCCAGCATGACCTGATTCTGGATGTCGCCCAGGTCGATATGTTTGAGGGCAAAGCCTTCGGCGCTGGCGGTCACGGTGAAGGAAGTCACGCCGTCGGGAACTTCAACGACAACTTCGAGTCTGCCGTCAAAGTCAGTTACGAAACCGTCTTCCGGCTCAACGATGCTGCCGGCCGAAATTTCCAGACCGATTTCCTGGCCGCTTACCGGCAGACCGTCCTGTTCGAGTTCAACAGCCACCAGAACTTCGTTGTCGGCGTTGACGGCGGCGTCAACAGAAAGAACGGTGTCGTCGGAGCACATCAGAGGGCAGTTGCCTTCAACTTCGGCCAGAATGTCGCTGGCCATACCTTCAACGTAGGTGTTGCTGCTGTATACGTTGGAGTCGGCATAGATCAGCTTCCAGATGGCCAGCTGCATTGCGGCACCGGAATATCCGTCGGTTGCGTCATATTTGTTGAGGATGGCGGATATTTCGCACCAGGGTGCAGTCGGCGGAAGCTTTGTGACCACGGCTTCATACTGGCGATTCATCCAGATGGGCATATCCAGTTCGATGCAGAAACTGCCGTATGAGACGCCGTCGATGTCGATGCCGAACTCACCGGCGTACAGGTTTCCGAGCAGCACATCGTCCTGAATAATCGGCATGGTGTACTGAGTATTGAGATTTGTAAGAGTGAAAATCGAGGCGGAGGAATCTTCGGCGGTGCCGGAACCGGAACCGAAATCACCGGAGAACGCGGCGCCGCCCATGCCACATAAGATGACAACAGCGAACAGAAGGCTGACAATTGTTTTCTTCATTTCGATTCCTTTCGGTTAGAAGTCCAATTTTCAGACTCAACAACTTCAAGTATTCATAATGCACACTATGCGGTGTGCATGACTATAAAATATACATATTTACTGTTGCGGTCAAGAAAAATAAGAAGGAACATAAAACAAAAAAAGACGCAAATCATCGTTTCCACTTAATATAACGCTTAAGTAGCCGTTTATGCGGCGTTATTCTTTTTCAGGCCGATATCAGTTTTTTTGTGTTTTTTTCAGTCTTCGCCGTAAACACAACCGCAGGCGGCAGCTTCACTTTCGATTTCTGCGCAGCCGGTGGATATTTTATCCTGCTGCCGACAAAGCACTTCGCAGGACTCGAACTGTTTCAGGCCATCTTTACAGCTGCACAGGTACTTCTCGCCGATACAGGCGGGCAGGCCGACTTCAGACGCGTCACATCCGCCGGAACAGGCCGCCGCTTCCGTGGCCGAACCACTGTCGGCATCGGCCAGAGCACGCATTTTTTCCATGATGAACGCCGTGAAGTCCCAGGAAGGATGGTTTTCATAGCAATGATAATAGAGTTTCAGCTCGTCACTGCCGGACAGTGCGTACAGATAAAACACCGGAGCGTCGGAACATTCCGGGCCTGTCGAATCGCAGACTGTCTGCGCGCCGTCGGAGGCTTCAAAAACTTCGCCCAGCAAATCTTCCGCTTCAATCTGGCTCAGCTTACCGTTTATATATGCCGAAAAACTGAACTCAGGATAACAGGTCTGCAACTCCCAGCTGTAATCGTCGCTGACAATAAAATACGTGCCGTCACAGCCGTAGCGCTCAGCTTCGTATGTGTATGAAAAATGCAGCAATCCCTCATGCTGCTGCGAAAGCCAGATTTGACACTCCTGATTTGTTTCGCTCTCGATCTCGCTTTCAGTTGCTGTTTCAGCTTCCGCTTCAAGATCGGATTCGGCGTCGGCATCGCCGCCGTTTTCATTTTCCGCTGTCTCGCTGTCGTTTTCAGTAAACAATTCGGCGTCACCGTCGATGTCGCCATCTGAAGAAATTTCGTCTTCGCCACAAGCCGACAGAATAAACGCCGCAATGAACAACACACACCAGTACGCCGCCGCCTGCTTTTTCATTTTTCCACCTATTTGTCATTGTTGCACTGCATGGCAATATAGCATGACGACGCCCAAAGCGTACCCCACCCGAAAGATTAATTTGTGTAGTAATATTAATAAATTAAAAAGGCCGTTCCACCCTATTCAGTCTGCGTTCGTCACTCTCCCAGCTGTTCGCGTTTGATGTTGTGCGTGCTTTTTTTCCACAGCGTGCGCAGACGCTGGAATATTGCACCCATGTGTTCCGGGTTGACGTGTTCGAGCGCCGCGCGGGAAACGCGCGTGCCGAAGAGCAGAAAAAGCTGATCCAGCACGGCTTCCATTACATAACGCTTCGGCTTGAACCCCGAAAGTTCATAACCGTAGTCAGGAACCGCCAGGCCCAGTTTCGTCAGAAACTCCATGCGGATGAATGCCCCGCGCTTTTTGAGGTCGTAGCCGTGAGAATGCATCTTCAGCGCTTCGTCCGGCTCAAGCGATGCAAGCGAAAGCGCGCCGGACTCCTGCATTTCGCGGATGATGCGCGAGCCTTCGGCGCTGCGGGCGAAGACCATCGAGAAGCCTCTGCCGCGTTCTTCATAAACCGGCGCCCAGGCGTCGCCGCCCGAAATGTCGGTGAATTCGTTGGCCAGATCGGTACACAACAGACAGCGCTTCATTATGTGAAACGGTATCAGGTAGTTGGCGTGGAATTTGGGCAGTTCTATCACACGGCCCGACTGCATTTCGATGCGCAGGCTTCCGGGCCATTCACCGGCGCGGAAATCCAGGCGCTTTATGCACGTGTGATCTTTTTCGCCGTATGAACGCAGCAGACTTTTTATGGATGAAAAATGCAGTGTGTTGCCGCAGAACGGCCCGAAAACAAAGCGGATGCTTTTTACTGCGGTGTCGCCTGCAGCCTGCATTCTGCGTATCGAATGCACCTGACACGGCAGCCCGACATATGCCAGCCGTCCTGTAAATGCCTCCATTTCAGGCAGAATTTCATTTACAGTGGTAATGACGTACTTCGATTGCGCCGCCGCACGGATTTCTTCCGCGTTGCGGGCTATGAAGGTTTTCGGCAGCCATGGGCGGCGCTCATCCATGCCGGTCACAACGGCGCCGTCTATTTCTCCGCGTTCAAGCAGCCACAACAGTATGGCGGTCAGAACGCCGCCGGAAGCGCCCTCGCTGCGGGTCTGCGGATCGTCGGCATGGCCGATGCCGATGCTTTCGAAGTGACCGAGATATTCGTGACGTCCGGCATCCGCGCCGAACGCCGCAGTATTGAGCGCGTTGAAATCGGCTTCGGCTCCGGCGCAGGCCGCAGCGATGCGCGCAGCCCGAACGGCGTCCGGCTCGGCGCTTATGTGCGGCAGGCAGTCACCTTCCCGATCGGCAAAGTTTATCGCTCCATTAGAAAGCCCAACGCACGAACCACAGCGCGTACACAAGCCGGATTTAATAACCTTTTCAATTTTTTCAGTGCTTGGCGCAGACATAGAACTGCCTTATCCCCATTTCGGCCAGAGGCGTATTCTGGAAACGCCTTATCAGCCATTCTCCGGCATCTTTTATAAAACGCGGCCCCACCGGCATCAGCAGCGTTCCCTCGTGATATCTGAGCACCCAGCCGCAGTCCGCCAGCATGCGTTTTACTTCGCGCGACGGAATGAAACGATGCGGACCTTCACCGTGTCCGCCGAAAAGCGCAGTATAAACATGGTATGCCGTTTCGGCTGTGTATGGCGGAGCCGACAGCAGCAACAGAGCTTCCGAGCTGGAAACCCGATACAACTCGCGCAGAAAAGCTTCCGGCTCGGCACAGTGTTCGAGCGTTTCCAGCGAAAGCACGCGGTCGAAGGCCGCGTTTTCAAAAGGCAGCGCCGAGTATGTGCCGATTTTCACCTGCCGCGCCTGCGGACGCAGACGGGCAGCCACATTCATAAGACCGCGCGAGATTTCGGCGTTTACAACCTGTGCATTGCATACGGCGCTTCTTACATAATCGTCCGCTTCGCAGTCGCGGCTGCTGACGTTGAGCACCCGGCAGCCAGGATACAGTTCCAGACGCCGCACGCTCATTTCAAAACGCTGATCGTGCGCGTCCTTCACCCTGTTGTTGGAATCCACATAAATTTCAGCAACGGCGTCCCAGTGCGCTTCAACTTCGCTGTCGCTCCAATCTCCCTGCGGCGGGCGGTATTTTACAAACGGCAGGAACATCAATTTTCAGCTTTCGTTCGTTGAATCAATGCAGCGAGATTAACCCATGACAGGCTTTACCGCAAGAACAGCAGGCATCTGAAATACGGCACCCGGCCTTCCGGCATACACCGCTATTTGGTTATTATAAGAATAAGAGCACGATCGGCTTCGTTGGGAAAAAGGTCTATCGGCACGCGCTCAGGTCCGAGGCGTTCGTAAACCATATAACGCGCACAGGCATCGTAAGCGCCGCGACAATAACGGCGCTTGAGACTGGCCGACATTCCGGGCATGTTTTCCATGCGGTCATTGAAGAACGGACAATTCTGCAATTTTGGACAATCCGACATCTGGCTAACCCCACCACTGATACAGGAAATCATATTGAGAACGGAAATATTCCCTGGACATTCAGACAGAGCAAACACACTGACATTATTAACATATTCAATATACAGTTAAGGGTATATTAAATCATGTTCGTCCGGCTGTCAAAGAAAGATTTTTCAAGCGCATACAAATCAGCTTCAGACGGAGTATCAATCGTTGGCTGCGCGCAGGTCGGCCCTTTTCGCCTCAGCTGCCAGAGCGTCGGCCAGGCGCGTCGGTTCCGGCAGACGTCGTCCGCGTCCGCATTCCAGCACTAAACGGACGGCTTCCTCGATATCCAGCATATGTCCGACGGAAACATACAGCGGCCTGACGCCGTCGCGAGTGCGCAGTACTGCGGCCAGACGTTCTCCACTCCGGGCGTCGATCAGCCAGGAACGCGAACCGCGTACCATGCCGGCTTCATTTTCGATCCGCCCGGTAAGAATGGATTTTGCAACTCCTACAGACGGAATTCCCAGCCGCACGCCCAGATGACAGGCCAGCCCCAGACGGCGCGGATGAGAATAACCGTGACCGTCGAACATTATGAAATCCGGCTTCTGCGGCAGACTCAGCAGCAGGCGTTCGAGCGTCGGAGCCTCGCGGAAACTGAGCAGCCCAGGTACATAAGGCATGCGAACGTCCTCTTTGAGTGTGCGACGTTCAAGGACTTCAAGTTCAGGAAACGACAGCAGCACCAGCGCACCGACTATGCATGCGCCGCCGTCGGTAAAAGCCGCGTCGCAGCCTGCGACGAAACGCGGATTTTCGAGACGCCCCGAACGCTGCACCAGTCCGGCCAGAGCCCGCTGAATTTCCATCGCTTCGGCGATATTCACATCCCAGGTGTGCCTGCGCGGATCGTTCAAGTCGAATCCTCCCGGAAAAATTCTCGGAAATGGCCGGAACAACATATCCGACCGCCATTCGCTTCATCGGGAATTCTACATCCGGGAAGCATCAACCGCCATAAAATGCCATATGGCGGCCCGAGCAGTCCCCCGCTTTGCCGACCTTAGCGTCAGGCAATCGCAATTCGGAATGCGAGCCCGAAGGGCTCGCACCAGCGCCAGATCGCGCCTGGAAATATTTATATCCAGAATTAGAAAGTTCCCGCAGTTCGTAATGCGCGCGCTTTGCGCGCGCATGTGCGACAGAGCGCAGCCTTAAAACCCAAACGACCGCCACTCCGTGAAAAAGCGCCGCATTCTTCCGCGCCCTTTTGCGCACAGTGCGGCGACGGAGGAAAAAGCGGGCGCACATGTTTGAGGACTGCGCAGCAGTCCGAGTTTGCGCACGCCCGACGGCGCAAACGGTGACCCGACAGGGGCAGCGCGCAAAACAAG
>JAKQSH010000500.1 GCA_029570245.1 Deltaproteobacteria bacterium
GGTTGAGTGCCGGTCGTTCACGTCGATTTCCTCCGTCAGAACCTCGTCGATTATGAGCAGGTCGCTTTCGGCGCCGACAATGGCGATTTCCGCCGGATCGACAGTGGCGCTTTCGACCATGTATCCGAAGCGCGGAGAACCGACCCATACCGGAACCACCTTGACGTTCTTTGTGGCTTTTTTGGCGTAATTGATGGTGATTTCCGACGGATTCACACGTTCGAGCGTAAGTCCGGGAGGCAGCTTGAGCTTGCTTTCCTCAAGGTAAATAACGGTGGGGCCGAGTTCGAGTTCCCTTAAGTCCAGTTCAACCAGGTGATTCTTCCAGTCCCAGCCTTTCACGCTGGCCCAGGGACCGGAAACCGTAACGTTGATGCGGTCGGGAACGTCCGACACCAGCACTTTGTCTTCGGCGGATTGAATGGACATGCGGATGTTGGCGGTGATGGTGATGTCTTCGGCTCCCATGACGAAGAGCCACAGCAGCAGGGCTATGAGCAGTGAAAAAAGCTTCAGCCCCAGATTTCCCAGGAAAATGCTTTTGAGTTTTGCAAAAAACGTCTTCAGCATGAAACAACCTCGCTTATCTGGCGGCGGCCTTCACGGTTTTTTCTTTTTTAGAACTCAACCCGAGTGTGTTCTGGAGCACCTTCTTCAGCGTATTGGCGTCCAGATCGCGGGTGATTTTTCCGTCCATTGCAAAAGATATCTTGCCGGTTTCTTCCGATACGATGATAACCAGCGCGTCCGTTTCTTCCGAAATGCCCAGACCGGCGCGGTGGCGGGTGCCCAGTTCACGCGAGAGCCGTGTGCTGGTGGACAGCGGCAGGAAGCAGCCGGCATAGGCGATGCGTCCGTACTGCACCAGAATGGCTCCGTCGTGTATGGGCGAGGTGGGATGCAGTATGGACAGAATCAGTTCCTTGGTGGTTTTGGCGTCGATGTGCGTGCCTTCCTCGGTGTAGTCGGCCAGGTTGGCTTCGCGCTCTATTACGATCAGCGCGCCCAGGCGTTTGCTTGAAAGCGCCGTGGCGGCCTTGACCAGCTCTTCGATGAAGAACACTTCTTCCAGCGTGCTGATGCCCTGGAAGAAAGGGTTGCGTCCCACGCGCGACAGACCGCGTCTTATGTCGTGCTGGAAAACCACGATAAGTATGAAAATGAATGAGCTTACGAAGTAATTCAGTATCCAGTTAAGAGTGGTCAGGCCGATGAACTTGGAAAGCCCGAAGGCGATGATGATAAGTATGAGTCCGAAAAGCACCTGCACCGCTTTTGTTCCTTTTATGAGCAGCAGGGTGCGATAGACCACATACCATACTATCAGGAGGTCGGCGATGGCCACCACGAACTCCATCCAGTTTCCGCTGATGTTGAAATCTAAAATATTCGTAATCACTTGTTTTCTTCCGCTTTTCTCTTGCCGCAGAGAACATCGCACACGTCGCGCAGACGTGCGGTTTGCTTAACGTCGTGTACGCGCAGCAGCGAAACTCCGTTTGCTATTCCGATTGCGGCGGCGGCCAGCGAACCTTCCAGACGCTCGTCGGCGGGCAATCCCAGAATCTGTCCGATAAACGATTTGCGCGAGGCTCCCAGCAGTATCGGGCAGCCCAGTTCGGCAAAGCTGCTCAGGCCGCGTATCAGTTCCACATTGTGCGCCAGTTTCTTTCCGAAGCCGATGCCGGGGTCTAGTATTATATTTTCTTTTGCAATCCCGGCAGCTTGAGCGAATTCAAGGCGTTCCTCGAAATAGCGCTTCAGGTCGTCAACCGGGTTGTCGTAGCGGACTTCGTTCTGCATGGTTTTCGGATCGCCCAGGGTATGCATTATAACCACCGGGCAGCCTTTCGAGGCCACCAGCGCCGCCATTCCGGGGTCGAAAGCAAGGCCGGAAATATCGTTCACCAGGTCCGCTCCGGCTTCAAGCGCGCGCCGGGCAACTTCGGCTTTGTAGGTGTCGATGGAAATCGGCAGCCCCAGCTTGCCGTTCAGGGCTTCGATGACCGGCAGAACGCGTTCCAGTTCGTCGTCGGCGCTGATGCGCTCGGAGCCGGGACGTGTGGACTCGCCGCCGATGTCGATGATGTCCGCGCCGTCTTCTTTGAGGCGGAAGGCGTGTTCGACCGCTTTCCAGACCGTATCGTAGCGTCCGCCGTCTGAGAAGGAATCCGGCGTAACATTGAGAATGCCCATAAGCGCTGTTTTTTCAGCAAAATTGAAAACGGCGCTTCCGATTTTAAAGACGTTTGCAGGCGTTGATTTTCCCCTGACAATACCGAATCATCCATAATATACATCATGCGCCCGAAAGTTAATAAAATCTTTCAATCATATGGCCCGCTAATCCGAACGGTATTCTTGCTCCATGAATTTCAGAGTGTCAATGGGGATTTACTGCGCGTCAGCCGCAAACGGGAGGAGAATTCCCCTGTTTCTTAATAAAAGAGAGGAAAAAGGAGAGCGGCTTTCAGGTATTTCTACCTTCATTTTCAGGAATTCACCGGGTTTACAATTAACCCGATTTGATGCAAAATCGTAATCGTTGAACATTGAAAACTCGGAATGAGCCTGAAAACAATTAAATATTCAAAGGGGGATAGGGGGCAATTTTCCGGCTCAATTTTATTATCTTTATTTTTCTTTATTTTAAGCTTCCTTTTTATTTTCGATTCCGGTTCCGTTCTGATGTTTTTCTTTTTTCTTACCCCGGCATTTGCCGGGGCTTTTCATTATGCGCCGCCGCCAGATGCAATTATATGAATTGACAGCGCTTTTCCGGCCATGCGCGGAGCTTTTCCCGAACGTGACGGATTTTCTTACGCCTGCAGCTGAAGCCTGCACAAATGATGTTCTTCTTTCCGCAACCTGTGTTATATTCCCCCATCTGTTTTGTTTTCGGGAGTGCGCATGAAAATCCCCGTGTCAGAAATTCTGAAGTCTTATTTCAAGTTGCTGGCCAAAACCATGTTTCTGGTGGGCGGCGGTCTGGCTTTTGCGCTGGCTTTCGGCAGCCTGCTAGACAACGACTCCATGCTGACGCTTAAAAACAGCATTGCCGAGCCGTTGCAGGTGGTGATTTCGGCTCTGATGGGCTTCGTCGCCCCCGGACCGCGCTACATTATATATCCGCTTTTAGCCAAACTTTTCGAAATGGGAATGAGCCTGGCGGTGATTTACGCACTGGTGGTCGGGCATGTGCTGATAGAGCCTTCAACGGCCATGCTTGAAGGCGGGTTCTTCGGCTGGCGTTTTCCCGTCAAGCGTTTCGCCGTTTCGCTTGTAATTACGCTGCTTGCGGCAGAACTTCTTCTTCTGCTTGATTACGCAGGCTGGGGGTTCTGATGAATATTCCGAAGCTCCCGCGCGAAATGAAAATCGGCATCGGCATTTACGTGCTGGCCGCCGTACTCTTTTGTTTTTCCAGTCAATCCGTATCTGAAATTTTTCTGGGCAACCTTGAGTTGATATGGAAAATACTTGTTTTTACCGCTGTGGCCGTGGCGATTTCGGTTGCCATCAGCTATCTGCTGCCGATGTCTTTTGTTCGC
>JAKQSH010000139.1 GCA_029570245.1 Deltaproteobacteria bacterium
GCATACGAGATCGGCCAGTGGATCGGAATTTTCATTATCTGCATCACTTCATTCCTCGGAGTCACCGCCATCGGATTTCAGGGACGTCACCACAAAGGACTGCGCTGGCACCAGAAAATGTTCTTTGTGCTTACAATCCTAACTTGGCTGGCCGGGCTTATCGTATGGGGACTGGGTTACGGACTCAAAGTGTTTTTCGACGGATTCTTCTTCTGGATGTTCCTGTATGTAACTCTGTCGTGGAAATGTCTGACAGACCCTGAAGAGCGCAAAGCCTATTATGCATACATTGCAGAGTGGAAAATGAAATTCTGATATTTACGATAAAAAGCAGATATGGAAAAGGCGCTGAAAAATCAGCGCCTTTTTTATTTCATTCAATGATCCGTCTCAGCGCGCCGAACCGCCCAGTTCGCTGTCGATAAGACCCGCAACCTTTACGCCGGACAAGAACATTCCGCCGAAAATGGGACCCATGCGGAATGCGCCTTCAACATTGTTGGCAGCCATGCCGGAAACAAAAAGTCCCGGAAAAATCTTTTTTGTGGCGTCCACAGTGGATTTCTCGGCAACATCCATCCACATCGGCTTCTCTCCGCCTATGCCTCCGGTAGGACTGTCGATACGCACCCCGCCTTTGTTGATGAGTTTCTGAACAATTTCCGACGGGTGACCGGTGGCGTCCAGGAGAGCGCGCGACAGAAAAACCAGAGGATCGACATGCAGCTTCATGTGCTCGACGGTGGTCCAGTTGGTAACAACGCCACCGACACGACCTTCCTTAAGCACTACATCTTCGACACTTACGCCGTTGAACAGCATTGCTCCGGCATGCCGGGCGTGATATATCAGCGATGCAGCGGTTTCAACCGCATCAATGGTGTAGAACCCATCAGAATATGGCTCGAAGTTGATCCCGAATTTTTCGACGATCGGCAGGGCTTCGGACTGCACTACGATGCTGTTGAACATCATGCCGCCGCCCCAGATTCCGCCGCCGGGAGCCAGTTTGCGCTCGAAAATCGCGACTTTGTAGCCTTTTTCAGCCAGATGAGCCGCACACACCAGGCCCGACGGACCAGCGCCGACTATTGCGACATCCATTGTAAGATGATCGTTGAGTTTCTTGAAATAACTGTCGATGATTGCTCTGGTTACTGTCGTTTCGTTAATGGAGAATCCGTCGATTTTTTCGTTCATTTGCGTATCCTTTTAAATACCCGTTGGCAATTCACAACACGGGCACTGTATATCATCATCGACGGCATAGTGCAAAGACTTGTGCGCGGCATTATTTACGCTTGCGTTTAACAGCGCGAAAGTACAGAATTCTCGGAAAGCCTATTTATGAAAGATCATCAGCATGAAAATTGAAAACGCGACCGATAAATTGAATGTGAAAGAAAACATTACAGAATGCCGTCTCGATAACGGCTTGACGGTGCTTATCCAGGAAGACCACTTTGCGCCGGTGGCGGCTCTGCAGGTCTGGGTAAAAGTCGGAGCCGCCGACGAATTGCCCGGAGAAGAAGGATTGGCGCACGTTCTGGAACACATGCTGTTCAAAGGCACGGAAAAGCGCGCCACCGGTGAAATCGCCATGCAGGTAGAAGGCGCCGGCGGGGTAATAAACGCCTGGACTTCGTTCGACCGCACTGTGTTTCACATTGCAATCGAAAGCGGACGTTTCGAGGAAGCGCTTGAAATACTGTCTGACGCCGTCGGACATTCGCTGATTGACGAACAGGAACTGAAGAACGAACTCGAAGTCATTCAGGAAGAAATCAAACGCGGAAAAGACAGCCCGGAACATCGGCTCTTCGAAGAGCTTTTCGACCTGGCACTGGAAGGACACCCCTACCATCGCCCTATAATCGGCACGCCAGAATCTGTAGCATCGTTCACTCGCGAAAAAGTGTTGAGTTTCTATCGCCGCTGGTACTGCGCATCCAATCTGACGCTGGTCGTCTGCGGAGACATAAAAACCGACGAAACAATTGAAATGGTGAAGCGGCATTTCGCTTCGCTTCCCGGCGGAGAAACGGTCATTCCGCCGCAACGCGGAAAACCGGTGCAGAACAGCGCCAGAGCACGCGTAGTTTCGGAGAAGCTGGAAGAAGCGCACCTGGCGTTGGGATGGCGTATTCCAGGCATAAGCGATGCAGACATTCCGGCGCTTGACCTTCTGGGCATTGCACTCGGTCAGGGCGACAGCTCGCGCGTCGTACACAAACTGCGTCGGGAAGAAGGTCTGGTCAACGACGTTATAGCCTATCCCTATGCAGGCAAAGACACCGGACTGTTTCTGGTGGAAGCGAACCTGCCGCCGGATTGCGTACCGGAAGCTCATGCTTCGATACTGGACGAATTCCGCCGGGTGACGCTTGAGCCGCTTGAACGACGGGAACTTGAGAAAGCGCGCACCATGCTGCTTTCGGAGCACATATACAACACGCAGACGGCAGAGGGAAAAGCTCAGGAGATCGGCCACTTCAGAACCCTCACCGGCGACGCGCTCTTCTACGAAAAATATACGCAGGTCGTCGAAAAAATCACGCCGGAGGAAATACAGGCTGCAGCCGCAAAATATTTCACGGACGAGCGACTCAGTACAGTCGTGCTGTGGCCGGAAAACGCTGAAGAAGCAAAACCGGAAGTCGAAGATTTTGTCGGAGAAGCTATTGCACCATGCACAGCGCCCAGCGAAAGCGGCATAACAAAAGACGAATTCGGCATTGCACGTATTATGCTCGACAACGGAGTACGCCTGGTTGTCAAAGAGCATCGCGGAGTGCCGCTTGTAGCCACACAGGCAGCCGTTCTGGCCGGTCTGCGCTTCGAAACGCCGCGCAACAACGGCGTTAACAATCTACTGGGCGAACTGCTGACGCTGGGAACTCCAGATATGTCTGCATTGCAGGTAGCCGAAAGCATCGACTCACTGGCCGGCACGCTGGAAGGATTTTCAGGACGCAACTCTCTCGGACTGCGCTCAATGGTGATTTCCAGAAACTTCGCTCCGGCCTTCGAATTGCTTTCGAAATGCCTCCTTTATCCGGCGGTAAGCGAGAATGAACTTGAACGTGAAAAAGAGCTGGTTATTGAGGAAATCAAATCCCGCAACGATCAACCGGCCAGTGTGGCCTTCGATCTTTTCAGCGAAACGCTTTATAAAACACATCCCTTCCGAATGCCGGTAACCGGCAGCATCGAAAGCGTTACCGGTCTGACACGCAACGACATACTGGAATATCACTCGCGGCATGTATTGCCCGAAGAACTTGTGATTTCCATCGTCGGAGATATCAGCGCCGATAAGGCGGCGGAAACGGTTGATAAATATTTCTCAGGCATGAAGAGCAAAAGAGCAGACAGGCCCGAAGCGCCGGAACTGGAACCTGCGCCGACTGAAAAAAGACGCGCATCGTTCAAGCTTCCACGCCAGCAATCGCATCTGGTAATCGGCTTCCAGGGATTCAGACTCTGCGACACCCACGACGTATACGCATACAAGCTGCTGGATGCCATTCTGTCAGGCCAGGGCGGACGACTTTTCCTGGAGTTGCGTGACAGGCAGTCGCTGGCATACAGTCTTTCGTTCTACAGCGTACCGCTCATCGACCCTGGATTCATAGCGGTGTACATCGGCACCAGCCCGGACAAGCTGGAAAAAGCGGAAAAGGGAATAATCACAGAACTGGACAGATTGTTGCAGAACGGCGTAAGCCCCGACGAAATGGAGCGCGCCCGCAATTACCTTATCGGCAGCAACGCCATCAGCATGCAGAAAGCCGGAAGCCAGGCCGGAACTCAACTTTTTAATGAGCTTTACGGCATCGGCTACAACGAACACGAATACTTTAAAGAACGCATTCTGGCGATCAACGCCGAAGACCTGCTGGCGTCCGCACGCAGATATATTAAACTCGATGCGCCTGTAGTGGTGGTGGTGGGACCATAGATCATTAAAACGTGCACCGAATCCATAAAAAATGCGCGCCCATCGGGCGCGCATTTTTTGTTGACACTTCAAATGATCTCTTCTCACAACGGCAGGTTGTAGAGCTTTACAGAGTTTTCGCCGGTGGCCTGAATTATTTTCTCCACCGCAACTCCACGCAATTCGGCAATGCGGGCGGCTGTAAACTTAGTCATCCACGGCTCATTACGTTTGCCTCTGTGCGGAATCGGGGCAAGATAAGGCGCGTCGGTTTCAAGCACCATACGATCAAGCGGAGCCCGCCGCGCCACTTCGTGCAGGTCGGCGGCGTTCCTGAATGTCACAACACCGCCGAATGCCAGATAGAAACCGGC
Source organism: Deltaproteobacteria bacterium (assembly GCA_029570245.1). GTDB lineage: Bacteria > Myxococcota_A > SURF-8 > SURF-8 > SURF-8 > JAKQSH01. Next base: position 4,315 of record JAKQSH010000139.1, read on the forward strand.
GTCCAGCACTTTGCGGGCGAATTTCCAGTCGCCGGAAAAACAGTGATAAACGCCGCCGACTTCGTGGCCTTTTTCTTCCAGCAATATCTGCAACGATTCTTCATGCGCTTCACGGTCGTGAATAACCAGCGGCTTTTTCAGCGCCCGCGCAATGTCGATGAAACGTCGATAGGCATAACGCTGATTATCCGGCGTCGAAAAATTGTAGTGGTAATCAAGGCCAGTTTCACCGATGGCAACGACTTTCTCGGAAGAAATGGCCCAGTTCAGAACCCGTTCGAAGGTGGCGTCGGTGCAGATATCGGCATCGTGCGGATGCACACCTACGGTAGCGAAAATGAAATCGTTGTTTTCGGCCAGACGAATTGCAGGTTCGTTACCGCTTTCCTTGCTGAGTGCGCCGATCTCGACAATGGCGCGCATGCCTTCGGCGCGGCAGCGCGCAATGACTTCCTCGCGGTCGCCGTTGAACTGGCGGTCACTCAAATGAGTGTGAGAATCTATAAGCATCAGCCGACTCTGGAGCCGCCTTCGATGGGGCCGTCGGTTGTGACAATCGCAAGTTTACCGTCTTTCTGTGTGGCGGCAAGCAGCATGCCGTTCGATACTATACCGCGCAGCTTACGAGGTTTCAGATTGGCGACGACAATAATGTTTTTGCCGACAATCTGTTCCGGCTTGTAATGCAGCGCTATTCCGGCGACAATGGTTCGCTCTTCGCCGGTATCGACTTTAAGCTTCAAAAGCTTGTCGGCGCCTTCCACTTTTTCGGCTTCAAGCACAAGTCCGACTTTCAGTTGCACTTTTGCGAAATCGTCATATTCGATAAGACCCTCCGGCAGCGTTTTTTCTGCAGGTGCGGCAGAAACTGCAAGCGGAGCCGGAGCTGCCGGTTTTTCTATATTCGCAGTCTCGTTCTTATTCTCAGTCACAGCGGACTCCTTATTTTCGACTGTTTCAATATCAATACGCGGAAAGAGCACACTGCCCTTCTGCAATTTCATACCCTCGGACAGAACGCCCCAGCGCCCGGCGACATCGAAATCACAGTCTGGATTTTCATAGCCGAGCTGTTGCAGCATTTTAAGCGCGGAATCCGGCATGAAAGGCTTCAGCATTACGGAAATCAGGCGCAGAGCCTCCAGCAGATTGTACATGACGATTTCCAGTTCGCGTTTTTTTGATGCGTCGCGCGCCATGACCCACGGCGCTTTTTCGTCTATGTAGCGATTGAGATAGCTTACCAGTTCCCATATATCGCTCAATGCCTTGTTTGTTTTCAGATCGTCCATGCTCTCACGATATGCGGCATAAACGGCCAGAGCTTTGCGGGCGACCTGGTTGTCGGGCTCGGAAGCGGGCTGCGGGACAACTCCTGAAACAAACTTGAAACCCATGGAAACGCTGCGCGACAGCAGATTGCCCAGATCGTTGGCAAGATCGGAATTGATGCGGTTCAGCAGAGAAGAACGCATGAAGTCGCCGTCAGGGCCCAGTGGAATTTCGCGCAATAGATAATAACGGAAGGCGTCCAGCCCGAAAGTCTGGACCATTTCACGCGGATTTATCCAGTTGCCGAGACTTTTCGACATTTTCTGGCCTTCAATGTTCCAGAAGCCGTGCGCGTATACGTGCTGCGGCAGCGGCAAACCGACGCTCATAAGAAACGCCGGCCAGTAAATGGCGTGGAAGCGCAGAATATCTTTGCCGATAAGGTGAACTGTAGCCGGCCAGAATTTTTCGTAACGGCTGCGGTCGCTTTTGTAACCTATGCCGGAAACATAGTTGAACAGTGCATCGACCCAGACGTAAATCACGTGTTCCGCATCGCCCGGCACCGGAATGCCCCATGAAAAAGACGTGCGACTGATGGAAAGGTCCTGCAGACCGCCATTGACAAAACTCGTAACTTCATTCATGCGGTATTCCGGCAGCACGAAATCGGGGTGTTCGCGATAGTAATCAAGCAACGGCTGCTGATATTTGGAAAGTCTGAAGAAATAACTCTTTTCTTTGCGCTTCTCGACCGGACGCCTGCACCATGGATTGGGACAGAGATGGCCTTCAAGCAGCTGACCTTCCTTCCAGAACGTTTCATCGTGAACGCAATAGAAATCTTCGTATTCGCCAAGATAAATGTCGCCGTTGTCGGTCATTTTTTTCCAGACCTCTGCTACAACGGCCTCGTGATCTTCGTCTGTGGTACGGATGAAATGATCGTTGCTGATGTTCAGCTCTTTCCACAGAGGCTTGAAAAGTTCCGCCATTCCGTCGGTAAACTCTTTCGGAGTTTTTCCGGCTGCCCTGGCCGCTTCTTCTACTTTCTGGCCGTGCTCATCGGTGCCGGTCATAAAAAAAGTCGGAATGCCAGACTGACGATGATAACGAGCCAGAACGTCGGCTACTATGCTGGTGTAGGCATGGCCCAGATGCGGTTCGCCGTTTACGTAATATATGGGTGTCGAAATATAGAAACTCTCACGCTTCATAGCTGTTTTCCGCTCCATTTACAGGAATGAATATTACTGCTGACCGCCCTCGGAACCCGAACCGGGCTTGGAACCGCCTACCGGCGTGCTGTTGCCGCCGTTGTTCGTTTCTCCGTTTTCCGGTCTGCCGTTCCGTGGTCGGTTGTATCTGTTGTGTCGATTGCGATGGTTGCCGCCGCCATCTGGAGAACTGCCGCCGTTTTCTCCGTTGTTTCTGGGCTTCGAAGGCTCAAGCGGACGCTGTCTTATGGCATCGGAAGGTCTGCCTCCCTGTTGCGGCTGAGCTGGAGCACCCGGCGCTCCGGTCGGCCTTTCACCTGAAGCGCGTTCGTGGTTCCGGGGCGGGCGCGGGGGACGCTGAGGGCGATTTTCGTTCTGACGCTCTCCACCATTTCTCTGATTATGTCCCTGTTCCGGCCTGCCGGGGCCTTCAGGTCTTTCCGATCTGTCGTTCTTTTCCCTTTCGGGGCGTCCCGGCCTGTCGTCACGGCGAGTTTCACGGGGACGCTCACCGGAATCGTTACGACGCCTGAAGTTATCTCCGCGTCTTTCCGGCCTGTCGGGGCCGGAACGCCTGACATTTTCTGGTTGAAGCGGCACGGCTTCACCGTTTTCGGGAACTGCTCCATCGCGAACTTCGGAGCTTCGGTTCACATCGCCTGAGGCGCTTTCTACCGTGCTTCTATCGTTTCGAGCTGCCGCAGCAGCCACTATTCCGGGACGCGTTCCGCGCTCTCTGCGGGTGTTGCGAGAGGCATCGGCTGCCTTCATGCCGGGTGAAGTCTTTTTCTTTTGCCGGCCCTCCTCGTCGCGTTCGTCCCATGGAATAAAGCTTTCCCTGTTCTGCATGTATTCGCGATATTCGTCTATGGAGCAGATGAAACGCTCCTCTTCTTCTTCGATGTCGAATGAAATCTTGTTTCTGAAAACGTCGATTTCTGCGACACGCCCTCGCCCTTTCCATGTGTCGGCTTTCTTGCCTATTTTGGGCAAGCCCTCCTGAACATCACGGTAAACCTGTGATTCGTATGACAGGCAGCATATAAGTCTGCCACACAAACCGGATACCTTTTCGGGGTTCAGCGTCAGGTTCTGCTCCTTGGCCATTTTTATTGAAACCGGCGCGAAATTGCCCAGAAAAGTGCTGCAACAGGTCGGCAGCCCGCAGGGACCAAGACCGCCGATAAGTTTGGCTTCATCGCGCACGCCAATCTGACACATTTCGACGCGAATATGCAGCGAACGGGCCAGTTCACGAATCAGTTCGCGGAAATCTATACGTCCTTCAGCTGAAAAATAAAAAATGGCCTTGTTCAGCGAATGCAGATACTCAACATCTATAAGTTTCATGTCGAGATTGAGTTTTTCCACCAGATTGTTGCATATGCGACGCGCTTCCGCCGAACGCCGCTTGTTTTCATCAATAATCAGGTGATCCCTGTCATCAATAAAACGAACAACGCGGGGCAGCTGCTCCTCGGCAGTCGGAGTGTACATTTCCGGCAGACTTTTTATCGTGGCCAGCGAAAGACCGCCGCTGCGCTCGGCGATGACTTTCATGTTTATCTTCAGATCGAATCCGCTCGTATAGCAGCGCTGCATAGGGCCTGCAGAATGATAGTTTATAAGCACTGTCGGAATGGCTTCACCAGGCTTGAAAGCCGCTCTGCCGCCCTGCGAAACATTCGCTTCAGCCGAATCGACGCCAGCCTCTTCGCCATCGGGAACCGCTTCAATGGTTACAAATGTTGAATCACTGTTCTCTTCTGCCGGTTTACCTTCGCCGGGACTCGCAGCACCGGCTTCATTCGAGGCGTCACCATCCGCATCAGCCTGTATTGACGCAACCGTTTCTTCCGGTTCCATGTTGTTCCCAGAAGCGGCGGTTTCTATTTTCTCAGTATCCTTATTTTCGTCCAGCGACATATCTGACCATTTTTTTCTTCTTAAGTTAAAAGACACTACATTTTATAAAAAACGGGCTGAAAGTAAACCTATCATTACAAGTTTATTGATGTTTTCACAAAATCAGAAAATCAGTGATCCGACTGCTGCCGGAGGGAGCGGTTTTCTGCTATGATTCTGCAAAGCGGAGAATGTCGGGAAAGAGAAGAATCGAATGAGAACTTTCATTGCGGCGCCGCTTTCGGCGGAGTTGATAAAAAAACTTGCGACGTTACAGAACGAACTCAAAAAGCGCCTGTCCGGCGAAAACATGCGTCCGGCATGGGTAAGGCCCGAAGGCATACACCTTACACTGCGTTTTCTGGGCGAAATGGAAGAATCACTTCTTGAGCCCATCGCTGACAGACTGGAAGGCATCAGCGCCGGATTTCCGCCACTGCAATTGCAGGTTAAAGAACTCGGAGCCTTTCCAGATGCAAAGCGTCCGCGCGTTCTATGGCTGGGACTGCACGGAGACAGGCGCATATCCGATCTGGCCGCAGAAGTAAAAGCCAGCCTTTCCGACCTGCCGCTTGAGCCTGATGACAAAACATTCAAAGCGCATCTGACACTGGCAAGAATAAAAGAAACAAGCGGCAGCGCTTCCGCAGCCTTGAAGCGGATAATTGAAGAAAAACACGATGAAGAATTCGCCGTTCTCCACGTAACCGAAATCAGACTCTATCGCTCGCACCTCAAGCAATCCGGCGCCGAATATGAAGTGCTCAAATCCTTCAGACTGGGCGCGAAAGCCGGCACATAAAGAAATCGGCGCGCCTGCGGCGCGCCGATTGACTGCAATGCACAATCGAAGCTATTTGACCGGCTCGAATTCGGCGGTAAAATGCCGCAGGAAAGGCGGCTGCCAGGTGATGCGCACACCTTTGACTTCATCGCGATGCTTGTACAGATTGAGGATACATTCAGCCATATAATCGAAATGACTCTGTGTGTAAACGCGACGCGGAATTGTCAGGCGCACCAAGTCCATCGGAGCCGGAACTTCCTTGCCGCTGCCGTCCTTTTTGCCGAACATTACGCTGCCTATTTCGACGCTGCGGATTCCTGCCAGTTCGTAAAGAGCGTTCGTAAAGGCCCAGGCCGGGTACTGATTCAGCGGAATATGCGGCAGGAACTTGCGGGCATCGACAAATACAGCATGACCGCCGGGCGGCTCAACAATGGCGACCCCACCGCTGCGCAGCTTGTCTGCGAGATAAGCAATGCTGGCGATTCTGTATTTAAGATAATTCTCGTCGAGAATTTCCTTAAGACCGATAGCCATGGCCTCCAGATCGCGTCCCGCCAGACCGCCATAAGTCGGGAAACCTTCGGTAAGAATAAGCAGATTGCGACAGGCTTCAGCCAGGCTGTCGTCGTTCATGGCAATGAACCCGCCGATGTTCACCATGGCGTCTTTTTTGGCGCTCATTGTGCAGCCGTCGGCATAGCTGAACATCTCATGCACTATTTCCGGGATGGATTTGTTTTCATAGCCTTTTTCGCGGGTTTTAATGAAATAGGCGTTTTCGGCAAAACGGCAGGCATCAAGGAAAAACGGTATTCCGTGACGGTGAAAAATCGCCGCAGTTTCACGGATATTCTGCATGGAAACCGGCTGTCCGCCGCCGGAATTGTTGGTGACGGTAATCATTCCCAGCGGAATATTGTCGGCCCCGACTTTTTCGATGAAGTCCTGCAGTTTCTCAAGGTCCATATTGCCCTTGAACGGATGAACGACTTCCGGGTGTTTGCCTTCTTCAATAACCAGATCGTGCGCTTCGGCGCGCGTGAATTCGATATTGGCTCTGGTGGTGTCGAAGTGCGTGTTGTTGGGAATGAACTTGCCGGCTCCGCCGACTATTGAAAACAGAATGCGCTCTGCTGCGCGTCCCTGATGAGTGGGGATAATATGCTTGAAGCCGGTCAGGTTTTTCACGGTTTCTTCAAAGTGATAGAAACTTCTGGCGCCGGAATATGATTCGTCGCCCATCATTATGCCGGCCCATTGAGCGTTCGACATGGCGGATGTGCCGGAATCGGTAAGCAGGTCGATAAGAATATCTTCCGCCTTGAGCTTGAAGACGTTGTACCTGGCCTCCTCCAGCTTGCGAGCGCGTTCTTCCCTTGTGGTGAAAGAAAGCGGCTCCACCATTTTAATTCTGAAAGGCTCAATAATGGTTTTGATCTCGTCCATATTTTACTCCCATTTCCTAAACCCGGTGCGGGTTGAAAAAAAAGGGACCGGTGATGCTCTCCCGGTCCCTCTTTGTGGAATAATTACTGCACTCTATAATTCCGAGAGCTGCTGATCGGCTTTTTTATACCACTGATCGCTCGGCGGAACAATTTTCTTGACCAGTTTCCACTTTTCGCCGGCGGCATTCGGATCGAAGTCCTTGAGAGCGTATCCTTCGTAATAGAGTTTGCGGGCAGCTTCAGAAAGCTTTTTGAAGCCTTCGGCTGCACCGGGATGGCCCTTCTTGAACTTGGCTGCGATATCATAGGCCTTGAAAGCTTTTTCGTAAGCCTTGGAATCAAGCTGCTGATTGCCGAGAATTACATACATGTCGGCCATCTTGGTTCTGAGGTCTTCGGCGTAATTGTTGGTCTTTGAAATATCCTGAGAAAGCTTCAAGGCATCCTTCAGTTTGGGAATCGCAACAGAAGGATTCCTGGCCTGATAGGCTTTCATTCCTCCGTCGTAGTTGTCGTTAAAAGATTTAAGTGCATTAAGAAGTTTGCGGCCTTTGTCGATGGTGGGCTGATGTCCTCGGCCTCCGGCAATTTCCGTGAATTCGGTTAAGGCTTTCTGGCGATCGCCCAGACCGAATGCCTTGCGACCGGCATTCAGGTCCTCTTCACCTTTTACGAGGCGCTTTTTGGCTTCTTCTTCCCGACGCTTGCGCTCTTCTTCTTCTTTTCTGCGCTTTTCTTCAGCAGCAGCGGCTGCTTTGCGGGCCTCTTCTGCCTTGCGGGCCTCTTCCTTCTTGCGTTTCTCTTCAGCAGCGGCTGCGGCTTTGCGAGCCTCTTCGGCTTTGCGGGCTTCTTCCTTCTTGCGTTTTTCTTCAGCAGCAGCTGCGGCTTTACGCTCTTCTTCTGCCTTGCGGGCTTCTTCCTTCTTGCGTTTCTCTTCGGCTGCAGCGGCGGCTTTACGCTCTTCTTCAGCCTTGCGGGCTTCTTCGGCGCGGGCTTTTCTGTCCGCCTCGGCCATTTTGGAATCACGCTCTTTTTCTTCAATGGCTATCTGACGATATTTGGAAGCCATGCCGTTGCCAGGATTGCCTGCCAGAACTTCGTCAAAAATCGCAATGGCGCCATCGTAATTTCTGACGTCCAACTCCTGTTTTCCCTTATTGACTTTCTCCGAAACACGGTCGTCCGCCATGCGGGTAAGCAGAGCTTTAGCCTCACCGTAATAAACACTCTCTTCGCCTATGGTATTAAGGCGAATTTCTGCCTTATCGAACTCTTTACCTTCGTACAGCTGGCGACCTTCTTCAAGGGTGGTTTTGTTGGCGAGTTCGCGTTCGGCACGGCTTTTGGCCAACAGAGCATCCGGGTTGGAGGAATCCAGCACCAGAACTTCGTTGAATTTTACGATGGCCTGATCGAAAAACTTTCCATTAACAAGAACACTGCCTTCATCCAGCAACTTCTTTATGGCAGCGTCTTTCTGAAGCTCGGTTGGCGGCTGAGGTACTGCCGGAGCCTGCTCCGCAACAGCCGGAGGCTGCGCGTCTGGCGCTGGAGCCGCCTTCTGGCTGTCGATGTAATATTTGCCCATGAGCATTGCGGCCAGAAGAACGACAATTACGATAAACCCGGCCCAGATGCCTTTCAGGCCCCAGCCGTCGCGATTTTCTGTCGCTTCGCTTCGCATTGCGGTCATTGTTGCAGGCTGCTGACGCGGCGGTGAAGCTGGTTTGGGCGCAGGCGCAACTTCGGGTGCCGGAACCGGTTCGGAAGCAGCTTGTGGAGCTGGCGCAGCCGGTTGCGGAGCCGGTTTGGGTGCGGGAGCAGGCTTGGCGACAGGAGCCGGCTTTGGAGCAGGCGTCACAGGCTGCGGAGCAGGTTTGGGTGCAGGCGCAACTTCGGGTGTCGGCGCTGGTGCAGGTGCAGGCATGGTTACAGCCGGCGCCTCCTCCTGGCCTTCTTTTTCCAGATCGACAAACTTTATTTTCACACGACCGGCAGAAATCTCGTCGTTGTGATTGAGAACGGCTTCAGGAACCTTTTCACCGTTTATGAATGTTCCATTGCCTGATCCCTGGTCCTGCATGATGAATTCGTCGAAGCGTCTGCGGATAAGAAAATGTTTACGGCTGACGGAACGGTCCTGAATCGTAAAATCGGCTTCGCTGCCGCGTCCGACATACACTTCGTTAAGCTCAAGCATATACTCAAGACCGGGCTCCGGTCCGTCAATTACTACAAGCTTGGCGCCCTTGAGAGAGTGCGACCCCAGAATTTCGTCATCCGAGAGAATGACTGTCTTTTCGTCGTCAATCCGTGGCGGTTCCGCCTCGTTCTGCTCGAAGAGGCGCTGTACTTCCCCGACTTTGTCTTTGCGAGGAGAAGGCATAGGCGGAATGGGAGGAGTGCGAAGCGGCGGAACTGGAGGAGTCAGCGGAGGGGGAGCGACTTCTTCAATCGCGACATCCTCCAGCACTTCTGACTCTCCGTCGATATCGACTTCATCTTCGTCTTTGATTTTTTCAGTTATCTTCTTGAGCACATCTGTGTCAACCACAGTGTTTTCGGAGAGATAACCGTCCTCTTCGTTATCGAAGAAGCCGCCCTGATTCTTTTTGTTTTTGTCGTCTGCCATCTGCTACCCCGATCTAAAAGTGGACCTGCCACAGGGACAAGCGAATAATGTGAGACTTTACATACATTTAGCGACCTTGGTTCTTGGCATTATATTAGGGTGACGATACAAGTCAAATTTATTCTATTTATTGATGAAGGCGCTTGCCAGTACGGAGTTTGAAAGTATAATCGGCAGACATCGACACTGTTATTCATTGTCTGCCGGAGTTCATAGTCGTTATGAAAAAAGCTTTGCTGTCAATACTGCTGGCGTTCACCGCCGTTGTCATTACGCTGGGACTGGCGGAAATCATACTGCGCGTATTTTTCCCGCCTGCGGTTTCCGACGAAGTAAAGCTGGACATGCACGGCATATACAAACTCAGCGACGATCCGATTCTGGTGTACGAACATCGCCCGGAAGCGAAAAGCGAAGACACGCAACGAAAGATAATGCTGCGCAAAAACGAGAAAACAGCCCCGCCGCAGCCAACGGTCCGATATTCCATCAACAATCTTGGATTCAGAGGCGAAAACATCAACCCGGATGATACGCCCCCTCTTCTGGTGACACTTGGAGATTCAAATACTTTCGGGCTGGGCCTTAACGACGAAGACACCTTTCCTCACAGGCTGCAGATGCTTCTGCGTAAAAGCTCTTCTCCGCTGCAGGTGGTCAACGCCGGAGTGGCTGGATATTCGACAGAAACCGAGCGGCGCTTTTACCAGACCCATGTCAGGAATCTTAAGCCCGAAATTCTTCTGCACATCTGGTGCATGAACGATGTAATAGAAACTCCGACCGCCACTTATCATACAGACATTCGCATGGTCATGGTGCACCATTTCCCGCTTTTCGAAGAAAAAACGCGTCTGATGCTGTATAATAAGTCTCATATTTTCAAGCGCATCGTAGAAGCATATAACCTCATTATGCTTGACATCAACCCCGAAAAGTTCGCCTTTGTCGGTGCCAGAGACTACCGCTGGATGTTTCAGAAGGCGCTGGCCGACCCGGAAAACGCAGCCTGGAAACGAACGGCGGAACAGATGGAAAAACTCTTTGAGGAAGCCCGAGCCGACGGAGCGAAGGTGGCGCTGGTTCTTATTCCATTTCAGAATCAGATATATGAAGATTCGGTTTTCCGTTATTACGACCCGGCCCCGGCCAGAAAGCAACTGGCTGATTTTGCCGCGAAGGTCAATGTGCCGCTTATAGATGTCACAGATGATTTTCTGAAGAACAGGGAAAAAGACCTTTTCATGGATATCTGCCACCTTGACCCTGAAGGCGCTCAGATAACGGCAGAGTCGATATACCGATGGCTTATCGAAAATGGCTGGGTAAAAGAAAACATTGAATCTGAAACTGCCGGAGAGCAAAATCAGCTTCCGGCATCTCCATAATCTTTCAACTCATCGCAGCCCGGCGGCAGAGCGCCCCGCATGATTTCCCGAACGGCATTGTCGAAGCAGGCGCAGATGTGCCGCATATGGCGTTCCACCTTTTCAAGACTGACGAAGTCGGATTTTGCGGAAAAATTCCTGCGTTTAAGAAGCAGAACAGAAAGCCTGTCGAGCATCTGCCCCAGAGTCTCCGAGTTCAGCACCGCGCCAGAGCCGCCGGATGAGGAAACGGAGAACTGCTCGAAAAACAGCCTGTCCAGTTCGCTTATTGCGCGGTGGCGTTGCATATTACAGCGATCTATTTCGCGTTTCAGAACTGCTACTTCACGATCCTCAAGGCCGTTTTTCCGCACTGATTCTTCGAGTTTCCACAGAGCGGAATTGCAGGAGTGAAGGTCAAGCAGAATCGGCTGCCATCCGGGCGTTTCTCCGCCTACGGCCATATCATTCATAATGGAAACTGCTTGTGAACTCTGAGGATACATGGTTTTCTCTGCTTACCAGAATATACGCCCATCCGCAATTTTTTAACGATGCCGATTTTGTTTTCGTGGTGGAAAACACTGCTTGAAATATGTTATGATGTTAATTTAAGGATGAAGCAATCCTTAACTGAATGTAAAATACGGATACTTTCACGCAGAAAGTCCTTCGGAGGTGTTAATGAGAAAACCTGAAGCAGTCAGAGCGGTGCTTTTTTTAATATTCATGCTGTTTATCGGCGCATACGGATGCGGCGGCGGCGGTTCGAACGAAGAACAGCCGGACGGCGACAGCGATAATTCCTCGCAGCCTGACGGGGACCGCGACACATACATCCCGCCTGACGGCGACAGGGACAGCCTTACCGAAGACAGTGATATTGAGAACTTCGAGCCGGACACTGAATTCGAAGAACCCGACATCGAAGAGCACATCGACGGCGACGACGAGATCGAAGAGGAAGAAGACCTCGATTTCGAAAACGCTGAGGCGGATGAAATCTTCGAAGAAGACATTGAAGAAAGCGATGCCGAATTTTCGGAAGGACATGAAGAAGAGACAATCGACACAGATGAAGATTTGCTGGAAGGCGGCGAAGAAGAAGAAATCGAACAGGAGGAACAGACTCTGTGCGCGGCTGATGAAATCGTTCTGCGCTCACAGTTGCCGCTGAAAATTTCCGGCAGCACCCTTAATCAGGAAAACGATTTCATCGGAGAACAGTGTTTTTCATACGACATGCCAGGCGACGATTACGTTTACAGCATCGAACTGCAGAAGCTGGACATACTTGAAATAGACCTCGCACCTCTGGAAGGCAGCGATTTCGCAGTGTACATTCTCGATTCGTGCCTCGAAACGCAGTCTTTCTGCACCGAGGCCGCCGACACCGCTTCGGCGGCAGAAAACGAAACACTGACATTCAGAATCATAACAGAAGGGGTGTATTACATCGTCATCGACACCAAAGACGCCGGATCGGGCGGTGCATACGAGCTGAACCTGTCACTGGGTACAGACAGCGGAGTTCCACCGGGTGAACCGTGCGACTCTCACATGGACTGTGGCGCCGACAGCGGCGCAGGATTCTGCATTGTTAAAGACAGATGGGAGGCATCCTTCTGCACCATGGAATGCGAAGAAGACAGCGATTGCGACGGATTCGAATCAGGCTGCTGCATGACGATATCGGAGCTGGGCGGAAAATTCTGTCATCTGGCCAAATACTGCGGTGTAGCCGGAATGACCGCTCTTCCCGGTGAAGCATGTGCAACAGCGGATTATCCGAACATGCCGCTGTGCAACCCGATCGCAGGAGCAGAATACTGTGAAGACGATAAACACACTCCTTATTGTTCGCATACATGTACCGAAGACAGCGACTGCTCCGACCTTACCGGCGGATGCTGCGTCAAAAACTCGCCTGCCGCCGGAAGCGGCACCTGCGTTCCCGGCAGCGACTGCCCGCACGCCTGCACTGCTGACGTAAATGTGGAGCATCAGAATCTGCCGATTACAATCACCAATAAAAGTACTTCAAGTTATGATAACCGAGTAAGTGCTTACGACTGCACATTCACCGGAACTCCGGGACGCGATGTTGTTTTTGGGGTCGCGCTCAATGCCGGTGAAACATTGCAGGCCACACTGTCGAACGCGACATCTTTCGATGGAGTCCTTTATGTCACTGGCGGTTGCGGCTGGACACTGGCAGAATGCGGAGCGTTTGCAGACGACAGCGGCTTCGGAGGAACAGAAACTCTGCATTATGCGGCTGCATCGAACGGAGTTTATTTCGTCGTTGTAGACAGCACCAACTTCGCCCAGTCCGGTTCTTTCAGGCTCAATCTGCAACTGGTTGACACAGGAATCGACGGTGACGAAGAAAGCGGCGAAATTGAAGACGAAATATCCGAAGACCCGACAGACGGAGACAGCGACGGAACAGTCTGCTCACCGCTTGCGAGTTACTCCCGTGACGAACTGACGGCTTCTGTCTCGGTGAACGGAAGCACCGCCGGAGCGACAAACGATCTGCAGATTTCCGGTTGCGGCGGCGCTCAGCAATTCGGACGCGACGATTATTACGCCGTAGAAATTCTTGCCGGCGACACGCTGTATGCTCTGCTCGACAACACCGGCGACTGGGACCCGTCCATTGCAGTTTACACAGACTGCATGGAAGGCACATGTGCGAAGCTCACCGATAGCGGCCTTTCGGCCCAGGACGAACAGCTGACGTGGACCAGCAGCGTAAACGGAACGGTTTACGTCGTCATCGACAGTCCCTCGCCCGGCAGCAGCGGCAGCTACAACCTGACGCTCTCGCTGAATGAAATAATTGTTGACGGCGACAGCGATACCGACAGCGGAAGCAGTTATCTCTGTCAGAGCAGCGATTACAGCGATATCGGTTCTTACGACGACCTGGCCGGCGACGGTTTTACTGAAACAGCCAGTACGGTTGGAGCTGCGAATCATTCTGAAATCGACACAAGCCAACCCAACTGCCTTGGAACAGCAACACCGGGTCCGGATAAAATATATGCCATCCATCTGCAGTACCAGCAGGAGATTCAGATAACATTAAGCGATGTCGGCGATGATTTCGATCCGCTGCTGTACATAAGTTCCTTGTGCGGAAAACCTGTGATATGCCGCTCCGGCTCCGACGAGGGCGGAATAAACGAGGGCGAACAGATTTTCTTCACGGCTCCGGCCAACGGCACTTATTACATTGTCGTTGACGGCCCCAGAAACGAAAACGACCCGTCCGGCGGCTGGTATGCATCCGGCAGTTATACGCTGACCATAACGCAGGCAACTGAACGCTGAGCGGACACCAATCGAAAAGCCTCCTTTAATGG
>JAKQSH010000161.1 GCA_029570245.1 Deltaproteobacteria bacterium
AACTATAATCAGCGCCGCGAGAAAGGGTATCAGGTAAATCCAGGTCAGTATGCCCATAACCTGTTAACCTCCTACGACCCTGGAGTAATGCCATAACGCGAACAGCAGCACCAGGAAGCCGCCGGTCACGGTGATTGCGTATGTCTGAACCTTGCCGGTCACTGTTTTGCGCAGTATGCGCCCGGCGCCGATGGTAATGTCTCCGATACGGTCCATCGTACCGTCAACGATTTTACGGTCGAACCAGTGCAACGGTTCGGAAATGAAACGGAAGATGATTTTTTTGGTGACGAACAGGTAGAGCTCGTCGATATAAAATTTGTGAAGAACCAGGCGGTAGGCCTGCCCCAGTGAATTGGCGATGCGGGCTGCAGTCGTACCGCGTTTGCTGTAAAGAGCAAATGCCGCCGCAATTCCGATAAACGCAACGATTGTCGCCGGAACTGCCACACCCCAGTTAATGCCGTGATGCTCAATCGGCGCGCCGTAGTATACATGATGTCCGAAGGGCAGGAACCCAGCCAGCACCGAAAGCGTCGCCAGAACAAGCAGTGGAACCGTCATAACCAGCGGCGATTCGTGAGCGTGCTCGTAGCGCTTGATGTCTTTTTCGTAGGGCCTGCCCCAGAAAGTGACGAAGTAGATGCGGAACATGTAAAAGGCCGTCATGCCTGCAACCAGCATTGCCACGCCGAATACGAAGGTGTGTCCGTTTTCGAGGGCCGCCACCAGAATTTCGTCCTTGGAGAAAAAGCCCGCCAGCGGCGGAACACCTGCTATCGCCAGCGTCGCGATAAGGAATGTAAGGTGAGTCAGCGGCATCTTTTTGCGCAGGCCGCCCATTTCCCATATATCGTTGGTGTGTACGGCATGAATGACCGAACCGGCGGCAAGAAAGAGCAGTGACTTGAAGAAAGCGTGCGTGGTCATGTGGAACATAGACGCGGTGAATCCCAGTGCGCTTTCGCCGGTGGATACGCCCAGCGCCAGCATCATGTAACCCAGCTGCGACAGCGTGGAGAAAGCCAGCACGCGCTTTATGTCATGCTGCGTAAAGGCGATCAGAGCCGCAAACAGGCAAGTGAAAGTTCCGACATACATGACGACTTCGAGCCCCGCACCGGATGCTGAAAAGAGGCCGAAGAGACGAGCCACAAGGTAAACTCCCGCAACGACCATCGTGGCGGCGTGAATAAGAGCCGAAACCGGAGTGGGGCCTTCCATGGCGTCGGGCAGCCAGATGTGCAGCGGGAACATGGCGGACTTACCGGCTGCGCCGCAATAGATCAATACGGCTGCCAGCGTCAGCAGGCTTATTCCCATGAAGGATTTGGAGGCCAGCATGCCGATGGCGGCTTCAGACTGAAGCTGCGCGAAATCGAAGGTGCCGGTGTAATAACTGACGATAAGCACGCCCAGCAGGAAGCCCAGGTCAGCGAAGCGTGTGACAATAAAGGCTTTCTTGCTGGCTGCGACAGCAGATGGTTTATAGTAGTAGAAGCCGATCAGAAGGAAGGATGAAACGCCCACCAGTTCCCAGAAAACATATATCTGGAAAATGTTGTTGGCGAAAACCAGCCCCAGCATGGAAAAAGTGAAGAGCGACAGGCAGGCGAAGAAACGGGGAAAGCCGGTATCGCCGTGCATGTAGCCGATGGAATAAACGTGAATAAGAAAGGACACCACCGCGACGACAGTAGCCAGCATAACCGAAATGCGGTCGAGCATGACGCCCATTTCTGCGAAGAGTCCGGCGCTGAAACGCAGAAACTCCCAGCGGATCGCCATTACCGGCTGCGAGAATTCGCCTGAGAAAAATTGCAGGCACATGCCCAGCGCGAATACGGCAGCCAGCCCCATCGCCCCTACCGACACTGCGGCGGCGGCCTTGTGGAATTTCTGCAGAAAGATACCGTTAATCAGGAAAGCCGCAAAAGGCAGCAATGGTATCAGCCATGCATTCTGCAGGAACCACCCCAGTTGTACGCTTGTCTGGATTCCAGCATCCATTTATAAACCTACCATTTCAGATCGGTGATTTTTTCGACATCGACGGTCTGGCGATACTTGAATATGCCGACGATGATAGCCATGGCCACGGCGGCTTCGGCAGCCGCAACCGTTATGATGAAAATCGCGAATACCTTGCCAGTAACCATGCCCGGTGTGACCAGCTGGCCCAGCACGACAAAATTCATCGAAGCGGCGTTGAGTATGAGTTCTATCGACATCAGAACCACAACCGCGTTGCGCCGCGAAAGCAGCCCGAAGATGCCCAGCGAAAACAGCGCAGCCGAAACGATGAGATAATGATGAATGGTCAGCATCATTCACCTCTCTCTTTCTTGGCTATTATGATTGCCCCGATCAGTGCCGCCACAAGCAGTACGGAAACCACTTCAAACGGCAGAATATAACCGTCCGGGCCGAGCGAGAGCAGTTTTTCGCCGATGGCCTGCGCCAGCCCTTTTCCCTGACCTGTCGGGTAAATGCTCTTGAATTCGGTAAGAGAAAAGACATAAACCAGCGCACCGAAAATAAGCGCCGACACGACGGCAGCCGGAACCGTCCGCTTCATGTCGGGCCTGTCCTGCATTCCGCCCGGTTCGCTGGTAAGCATCACGGCGAATATGATAAGCACCACGATGCCGCCCACATATACCACGATCTGCACCGCCGACAGGAACTCGGCGCCCAGCAGCATGAAAAAGCCGGCCATGCCCAGAAGCGAACCGATAAGGTAGATGGCCGCACGGAACACCAGCGGCGTAGTCACTACCTTTACGGCGCAGAACAGAGTCACGATCACCAGTATGTAAAAAGCTATCGTCTCCATCATTCGGCGACCTTTCAGCCCTTATCCTTGCTGTTCAGAAGATCAATATCCAACTCGGCGCGGTCGTACACCGCGTTCTCGTACTGCCCGGTAAACCTGATTGCATCCGCCGGGCAGGCTTCAACGCATAATCCGCAATATGTACACTGCCCGGAATGCCAGACGTACTTTGTGGGGTAACGCTTTTTGGTTTCGGGGTCTTTCTCGCCTTCCAGTTCTATGCTGGCATTGGGACAGGCCGTATTGCACATGTTGCAGGCGATACACTTCGGCCTGCCGGATTCGTCATCGAATACGAAAACCAGCCGCCCCCGGAAGCGGTCGAACATCTTCAGCGTTTCGCGGTTGTTGGGATACTGCTGCGTGATGATGGTTTTCGGATTGGTGATGTACTTCAGAGTAATCCACATGCCCTGCAAAAGGCTCCAGCCGCCGTTCAATATTTTTCCCGTATAGCTCATTACTGTTTTCCTCAGGCGGAAAAGATATAAAGTCCGCTTAAAGCAACAATGCTCGCCAGCAGCAGATTAAGCAGACCGATTGGCATAAGCACCTTCCATTCGAGCCGCATGAGCTGGTCTATCCTTAAACGCGGGAAAGTCCAGCGGAACCACATCAGCACGAAAATAAGGAGCCCGGTTTTGCCGAAGAACCACACAACAGGCGGAATCCAGCTCATCACACTGTTGAAAGTATCAAAACCGCCGATGTAGAACGGCAGCCAGCCGCCCAGGAAGAGCACAGCGGCGATGGCGCACACCAGGAACATGAACAGAAATTCCGACAGAAAGAACATGGCGAAACGGATACCGGAATATTCGGTGTGATAACCGGCGGTCAGTTCGGCTTCGGCTTCCGGCAGATCGAAGGGGGTGCGGTTCGTCTCGGCAGTTCCGGCAATGATGAACATTATAAAGGCGATTATCGCAGGCAGATGTCCGCGCCATATCCACCAGCCTTCACGCTGCGATTCGATGATTTCGCTTATCTGCAGGGTACCGCTGAAAATAATGATTACCAGAATGGCCAGCGAGGCCGAAAGCTCATAGGAAATGATCTGAGCACCGGCGCGGATGCCGCCCAGAAGCGACC
>JAKQSH010000164.1 GCA_029570245.1 Deltaproteobacteria bacterium
AATTTATTAAAATTTTTATCAAGAAAGAACCTGTTGATAATCCGTTCTGACGACCGACAACAGTAATATACACACGATTCGGGGAAATGCAATTAATTAGTTAAAAAAATCGCTATATTGCTTTTTGGCTAATTATTTCCGGCGTTTAGAGCCAGAGTGCCGATGGCGCAAGAAAGATCATCGGGCAAATCGCTTTTTACTGATATCACCGATTCGCCCCGAAAAGCAAGTTTTAGTTCACACGCATGCAGAAATTGTCGTTCAAGTTTCAGTTCTTCAGCAGCCCGGTGGTTTACATTGCGCCGCCCGTATAGAGGATCACCGACAATATTCCAGCCCAGATCGGCCATGTGTCGCCGGATTTGATGTTTTCTTCCCGTATGAATCGACACTTTCAAAAGTGTCAGCATACGAAATCTCTGCAGTACCTCGAAATCCGTCCTGGCATATTGCGAAGGCAGGTGCAGAAGTGTTTTATTGTCGTCCCCCAGTTGCGGCAGTCGCTCACAGATGCTGCCCGATTCCTGTTCAGGCTTTCCGGCGACAAGCGCCAGATAATGCTTTTCAAGTATGGAGGACTCCACCTGTTCGTGCAAATCCGGTCGCCATGCAAGAGTAAGCAGACCGGAAGTGTCGCGATCAAGACGGCTTACAGACACGGCATGAAAAAAACGGCTGTCCTGAGCGGCCAGAAGTTCTACGATTCCTGGCGCAGGCTGGCAGACCATACCGGCAGGCTTCTCGACGACGGCCAGAATATCGTTTTCGTAAACTATTTTTATCGCTTCAGGCAATGATTATCTCAATCTTGGAGGATAAGAAACTCAGCGAGAAGCTTCATTGAGCGCCTTACGACTGTCATTGATGTTTTTCAGTAATACGCGGGAAAGCTTTCGCGGAAAAGCGTTATAGCGAGCGGCTCCAGCTGATTTGCTGTAAAGTTCCCAGGCGCTGCCGTCGTCACCGTTCATTTCGCTTCCAAAACCGGCGTTCAGAAGACAGGCTGCCGTAAGGCTCGGCGGAGATTTTGCACATATTTCAGAGGCTTCTTTGACATCGTTTTTCTTCGAAAGAAGTTCAACAGCCTGACAGCGCGCAACAAGGAGACGCCCAGCGCCGTTTGAGTTGGCCCCACACCAGTTTTTCATTTTTTCAATCAGCTCTTTCGCTTTTTGAGTCTGACCGGTTTTGTCAAGCGCAATAACATTCACGCCCTGCCGCATAAGATAGTGAAACACTTTCGTCACGCTGTCGGAAGAAGCCGGTTCGGGCAGTTCTTTTTTCAGGAAATCGGCGGCGTCTTTCCATTTAGAATCTTCCATTGCCACAAGTGCCTGACTGAGCCTGATTGTATCGGCAACGAATTCACTTTTCGCCTGAGCCGCCATATCGGCCAGCATTTTTTCTCTTTCACCGGGCTTACGCCCCAGCCAGCGGATAAAGCCGGCTTTCAGAGTAGCCTGCAGAAAGAGTTTTTCTTCGTTCTGAGGATCAAACTTCATCTGGTCGATCATCATAATCGACTCGTCAGATGCGCCAAGCATGGAAAGAAAAAGAGCCTTGCGCGTAAGAATAAATCCTGCGGTTTCCGTTTCAGGCGAGAGCAGCGCCAGCGCACGCTCAGACCAGCGGACACCGGCTTCCGGCAGAAACGCCTGCAGACAGATGTTTACTGCAAGGACGGCCTGCATCGGATCATCAACATTTCTGGGATCGACGGCCTCAATGGTTGCAGCTGAATCTTCAAACAATTCGATTTTGAACTGCATGGATGCCAGATCGAATATGAATCCGATATTGCCGGGCTCAAAAGCGACTGCTTTTTTGAATGCCGCCAGCGCCCTCTCAACATCCTTTTTGTACATCAGCGCCTGCCCCAGCAGATTATAAAGCCTGGCTTCGCCGGGATATTCTTTTATGGCAGACTCCAGGCGTTCCGCCGCGCCGTCGAAATCAGCATTGCCGATCAGTTCCTGTGCATCAGCATACGCTTCATCAGCCCCGGAGAGCACCTGTGCAGCAGGATCGCCGCACGAAACGGCGCTTTCCTGAACGGCGCTATCGTCGGAATCATTTTTCTGTACGGAAATAAAATACACTGAAACAGCGATAACAAAAACAAAGAATACAACTGCCACAATAACTTTGGCACTCTTTTTCATTGTTCACCTCTTCAAGAGACGCCGGAGCCGAAAGATGCAGCATACAGCGCCAGCGGAGACAAGTGGAAAACGTCAGAACTGCTTATCTTCGTGACCACGGGCACGAGCCTGAGCATCACGAACATCCTCACGCTGGCGAAGATATTTGTAACTTTCAGTGATCGGCACTTCTTTTTTCTGGCTGCACTTTCTGCAGGTGATGTTAAGGTGCGTTCCGATTTTGTCAGGAGGAATTCCAGTAACTTCCCAGTGATGCTCACACCCGGAAGAAGATGTCCCGGAGCGATCGGAGCGCGGGCTTTTTTTCTGCGGAACAGCATCGTCGGGACGTTCTCTGGCAAGCAACTTTTCGTGCTCAATCGCCATATCCGCGAAATCGTCGGTGTTCTTCTTTTTGAAGACAATCAGCCACAGAGCGATGAAAAGACCAATTACGCCAACCACAACCAGAACCACAAGTTTGATGTCAATGTCCGGCATCGTTCCCTTTTTTCCTTATGGAGACAGGCGTTCCATCATGCGCGGGAACGGAATTGCCTCGCGCACATGCTTGATTCCGGTAATCCAGGCCAGAGTACGTTCCAGCCCAAGACCGAACCCTGAATGTGTGAAAGTGCCGTAACGGCGCAGGTCCAGATACCACTCGAAAGGCTCATGCGGCAAGCCTTCTTTGTCGATCTGTTTCAGCAGTTCTTCGTAGTCGTCTTCGCGCTGCCCGCCGCCGATTATTTCACCGTAGCCTTCCGGCGCCAGCATGTCCACGCCCATCGCCTTTGTCGGGTCTTTCGGGTCGCGTTTCATATAAAAAGCCTTTATTTCGCGTGGCCAGCGATGAACCATAATCGGGACTTCGAAAGACTGCGTCAACATGGTTTCGTCGTCACCGCCGAAATCAGTGCCGTATTCAAAATCTGAACCAAGCTCCTTAAGGCGGGCATAAGCTTCATCGTAAGTAAGACGCGGGAACGGTTTTTTTATTTTTTCAAGCGCCGTAACATCGCGCTCCAGAATCTCAAGCTCGCGTCGGCACTTCTCCAGCACTCGCTTTACGATATAGCAAACGAAATCTTCCATAAGGTCCATATCGCCGTCAAGGTCGATAAAGGCGACTTCCGGTTCGATCATCCAGAATTCGGTAAGGTGACGGCGGGTTTTAGATTTCTCGGCGCGGAATGTCGGCCCGAAACAGTAAACTTTACCCAGCGCAGCAGCACCGGCTTCCATGTATAGCTGGCCGGACTGAGTAAGATAAGCCTTGGTGTCGAAATAACCGACTTCGAAAAGATTGGTGGTTCCTTCGCATGCATTGGGTGTGAAAATAGGCGCATCAAGGTTGGTAAAACCGTTGATGTCGAAATAGTCGCGGATGGCCATGATGAGTTCATGGCGAACCCTCATTATTGCATTCTGACGTTTGGAGCGCAGCCAGAGATGGCGGTAATCCATGAGGAAAGCCACGCCGTGTTCTTTGGGAGTAATCGGATATTCCTGAGTCGGATAAGCTGCGATTTCGACTTTCTTCACCTGAAGTTCATAACCGATCTCAGAGCGGTCATCTTTGCTGACGGTGCCGGTCAAAGAAAGCGAAGTTTCCTGCGGCATTTTATCGCAGATATCGTAAATTTCGTCGCCCAGATCAGGGCGGAAGACTACGCACTGAACGATTCCGGTTCCGTCGCGCAATTGAAGGAAAACCAGCTTCTTCGATGATCTTTTATTATACAGCCAACCCTTCAGGGTAACTTCTTCTCCAACATGCTTGCCTATATCCGCAATCCATACGTGTGCCATCATAAAACCCTTTTCTGGTGTAAAAACGGGACTTCCCAGTAATCAGCAATAACAGTCCCCGCTTGTTCAAAAACAGAAACTGAGTTTAAACAGCCGCCAGATCAAAGTCAAAGCTATTCTTTCTGCAAGCCGCAGACAGAATAATCTATCTTTCAACAAAAAGGATGTGCTATCTTCACACGCGACATGAAAACATCGAAACTTATAACAATTTTTGCCGTGCTTGCGATTCTTACAGGAATCGCCCTTCCCGCCCGTGCGGATGTAACCGGAAACATAGAACGCACCGGATTATACTGCGGACTTGATCCTGGCCTGGTGTTGCTTGAAGATAGCGACAAGTCATTTCAGCGATACATCCGCTTCAATCTGCGCGTCGGCTGGGGATTTACCAGCTGGTTCCAGTTCGGCGGCGATGTAACCGGCGATATTCTGGCGGCAACCGGCGGCGGACAGAGCATTGCTGGCGACGCCTATTTTCAGCCGGCGCTTACATTTTTTCCTGTAGCCGGTTTCAACATAAGAGGAGCCGGCGGAGTCGATCTTTCCGATTCGGCACGCTGGATAACTACCGCCAATATGGGCTACGAGTTCGGCATATCAGACAGCGCCGGAGTCGGCTTCAGTCTGGTCTTCAATCAGCTGTTTCACACCGATCAGCGCTCAAACTGGCGCATGTACGGAATTCTGCTGTATTTCACAGGTTACCGCCTGCACGAAAGCTACGAGGAACAATACAGTTTTTAGAGCCTCCAGCCGTGTATTTCATACACACGGCTTTTCTTCAGAACACCTCAAAGATTTTGACTATTTATCCCTGCAAAGATAGACTCTTAAATGGACAGGAGCATGAGGTGAACGATGAAGAAAGTCAAACTGAACATCAGCATTTACGACTACAACAACTACAGGGAATTCCTTGAAGATGCATACAAAGACCTGCATGAGCAGGAACCGCGTTTTTCATACAGATTTCTTCAGAAAAAAGCCGGATATTCTGCGAACTCCAACCATTTCTGGCAAATAATAACCGGACGCGTTCCACTCAGCCAGCAGGCCGCCCAGCGTTTCGCCCGCGCCCTGAATCTCAACGCCCGTGAAACTCAGTTTTTAACGACACTGGCCGGAATGAATCAGGTAAGAACCGACGCTGACCGTAACCAGTACATGGAGCAGCTGAAACAGTTTTCCGCCTATAAGAAGCGAAAAAATGCCGGACAGCTGAGATATGAATACTACAGCGAATGGTTCCTGCCGCCACTCAGAGAACTTGTAAACCTGCAGAATTTCCGTGAAGACGCCGACTGGATCGCAAACAAACTGGTGCCGCATATAACCCCCAGGCAGGCAAGAGACGGAATAAAGAAACTGCTTGATCTGGGATTTTTAACCCGCGACGAACGCGGATACCTGAAGCAGACCGAGCCGATGATAGGCAGCACGCGCGACCGCAGAGATGTGGACCCGGTGCAGGTGCTGGCAGTGCGTAATTTCCACCGATTTATGATTAAAATGGGCATGGAATCCATAGAAAATATTCCTCAGAAACATCGCTTTGTTGTAGGAACCACAATGTCGGTGTCATATAATCAGAGAGAGGAGATAAGAAATCTTACACAGGAGTTCATGGATCAGGTTGAAAAAATAATCGTCCGGGACGAACCGGTGGAAACGGTCTGCAGGCTCAACGTGCAGCTTTTCCCTCTGGTTACAGTTAACGATGAGGCTTTGAAGGCAATCGAAAAATCCGACGATTAGCCTGGTGGATGATGGAGACTGCCATGAAGTTCGATAAGACATTACAGGTACTCATTGCGGCCATGATTATGTTGACGGCTGCCTGGGCCTGCACCGATAACAGAACAAACATAGTGGCCGACGGAGATTCCGAAACTTCCGAAGACGACGGCAGAATAATATATTTCCGCAGCGGCGGCGGCTCCACAGACGGCAATCCGTCAATTGTTGTCGTGGGATTCACCAACTACAATTTCCTGGAATCTCCGGTGCGATGGTACAGCCTTGATCTTCACATCAGTTCCGTTTTCATGGCCGATTCCGAAAGCTGCGATCTGGAAAACGGCTATCTGCTGTCTGCAGAAGAGGGTTCCATGCTGTATTCGCTGGTTGACGAAACCAGCCCTAAAATCGGACTTGAAATTCCATCGGGCAAAAGCTACTGCTCAATAGACATCAGACTGAATGAAAATGCGATACCATTCAGAGCAGAGGGCGTCACCGAAGACGGCAGAACAGTTGTTATTGAATCACATCTTTATGGGCAGATTCCATTGCTGCCAAAAAACGGAAGCTTCGAATGGGACAACGGCCAGAAAGAAAACTGGCTCCTGGCGATGGATTTCACAAAAATACTGCCGTCCAGCCTTTCGCACCCGATTAAAGCCGACGATTATGGAATTTTGCGCATCGACTCCACGCACAATGCAGCAGTCTTCGAAGAGATCAGCGACAACATACTTAAAAATTTCGCATTGCTGAAAGACACAAACGGCAACGGTCTGCTCGAAAAAGAAGAGTTCAATGAAAACAATCTGATCGCCAGCGGTTCTACCGAACGCCACGACGATAAGTACGATCAGCCTCAAGTTGACTGCCCTGCAATCGCCATAGACCCAACAGTAGTGGATTTCGGAGCTGTGCAACTCTACGACACAGGCAGCGGCAAATTCACGATTTCAAACATAAGCGAAGATGATACTATCCTTACAATACACAATATCTTTTACGACGACATGCTGTATACGCCGGAATATGTTCTTGACAAGAGCAACCTGAGCGAATTTCCTTTCAAGCTCGGACCAAACGAATCACAGGAAATCCGTATCGACTATACACCTGCCGACGCAGGAACCGATCAGGCCAGAATTGCAGTCATTTCGAATGCATGCGATGAAAGTTCGCTCTTATATATAGACCTCGAAAGCAAGTACAAGGGCACAGCCGTTCTCGACATCGACCCATCATCCAAAGACTTCGGCAATGTCGATCTTGGTGACAATCCGCAACGCGAAGAATTTTCAATCTGTAACACCGGAGATTCCGACGGCAACAGAATTCTTTCTATAATGCTCATTCAACTTGAAAGCCGGCATTTCAGCATAGTTG
>JAKQSH010000167.1 GCA_029570245.1 Deltaproteobacteria bacterium
CGAGATGCTCTTTGGCGCGTTCGAAGTCGGGAGTGAACCCGAAGTTCTTTTTAATGTCATCTGCTATGCCGGGGATGGTTTCGATGGTGGAGAGCTCGTATACCGACTGTGCATTGTCGGTTACTGGGCCGTAGGAGTCAACAGCGATGGTTACAGGGCCCATGCCCAGGAATCCGAAGGCCACAAGACCGAATGCGAAGACCGCCGGAGCGCTCATAATGCTGGAAAGACCAGCCATCGACACTGCATAAGCTATGGCCATCAGAGCAATGATTGCGATGCCCAGCCAGTAGGCGCTGAAGTTGCCGGCCACGAAGCCGGAAAGGATATTGAGTGAAGCGCCGCCCTCTTTGGATGAGGCGACTACTTCACGGACATGACGCGAATTGGTGGAAGTGAATACCTTCACCAGTTCGGGGATTATTGCTCCGGCCAGCGTACCGCAGGTGATGATTGTCGCCAGTTTCCACCACAGCGAAGTGTCGCCGTTGAGTTCGGGAACCAGAACCGCCGAAAGAATGTAAGTCATTGCAACCGAAAGGAAGGAAGTCAGCCAGACCAGCGAGGTGAGCGGATTTTCGAAGTTGAACTTTTCCGCTTTGCCGTACATCGACTTGGCGATAATGGTATTGATTCCATATGAAATGGCGCTGGTAAGGATCATGCCGACGCGCATTACGAATATCCAGATGAGAAGCTGAATCTGTACGGTGGCGATGCTGACTGCCAGGAGTATGAAGGTGATGAGCGCGACGCCGGTTACGCCGTAGGTTTCGAAACCATCGGCGGTGGGACCGACCGAGTCTCCTGCGTTGTCGCCGGTGCAGTCGGCTATGACTCCGGGGTTGCGGGCGTCGTCTTCTTTGATTTTGAAGACGATCTTCATCAGATCGGAACCGATGTCGGCAATTTTAGTGAAAATACCGCCGGCAATACGCAATGCAGCGGCGCCGAGTGATTCGCCGATTGCAAATCCGATGAAGCACGGACCGGCGTAGTCGCCGGGGATAACCAGCATGATGAAGAGCATTATTACAAGTTCAACCGAAATCAGCAACATGCCGATTGACATGCCGGATTTCAGAGGAATGGCGTTGGTGGGGTAGGGCTTGCCTTTGAGTGCGGCGAAGGCTGTACGCGAATTCGCATACGTGTTGATGCGGATCCCGAACCAGGCTACCGCATAGCTGCCAAGAATGCCGACTATCGAGAACAGGACGATGATTATTACCTGGAATACCGGGGTGTGTCCCAGAACTCCGAAGTAAATGACGATGATCGCAGCGATGAAAGCCCATAGAATCGCTATGAATTTTCCCTGTGTGATGAGATATGTCTTACAGGTTTCATAGATCAGCTCTGAAATTTCGAGCATGGCTTTGTGCACAGGGAGATTGCGAATCTGCATGAACTGAACGAGTCCGAACAGCATGCCGCCCAGGCAGATGAAGAAGCCTATCCAGAGCAGCGTTGAACCCGGCATGCCGAGGAATGAAACCGAGGACAGATCAGGCAACTTCAGTTCGGCTTCGCTGGCGAATGCCGTAGAGCCGGCCAGCATTAAAAGAATGCCTGTCGCAATCGCCATCAGACGTGCGAGCCACGGGGAATTGCCACCCCTCTTTACCGCTTTTCTTGTCATAATGCCTCCTCTTGCGAAATTCTGCGTAAATTCACTCGAACTTTTAAAACTTCAACATTTTCTGCTAGGTCTATCAAGGTTGTATGCCCGGCAGCCAATCGCCCCGGACCGATTTCATTAGTCCACTGCTGGATGGAACGGTTGTAAATACAAAAATTATGTTGTGCGGATCATCCAGAGTAAACCATTGCAGTCTGGATACCACTTATTAAGAACCGGGTCAAACATTTTCGGAAGATTATTGAATATATATGTGTCCAGGCATGTTCTGGTCGCTTGGAATTCCAATGAATTCAAAGTGTTGCCGGCCTGAAGACCATATGGCGAATTGTGAATGAATACTCATGCAAAAAGAGCATAAATGAATGAGCGCCCATTCTTTTTCTATATTCAGAATACCACCAGGAAAGGCCATTCATGCATCGCGACATGATTCTGTCGCTGAAATCCGTTTTGACTTTCTGCGTTTCGCGTATCTGCGGAGTTTGACAATTCATGTAACATAATGTAAAAAAAAATAGAATAATTACCATCAGAATTATCTTTCGCTTCAGGTGTGTTTCAATATGGAAGATTATTGTCTTATCATAAAGGTCGTTCTGCTCGGTCTTGCGGGTCTTGCCGGTCTGTTTTTTCTGCTTGTTCCATCCCGGATATACCGGAGCATCAGAATTCCATTTCTTGTATTCGTTTCCATCCTTGCTCTTCTTGCCTTCGGGACATATATCCGTTTCGGGGAGTTCGCACACGGCAATAAAATTCACTACCATGATGTCGCCCACTACTATTTCGGTGCAAAATATGCGCACGAATTCGGTTATACAAATCTGTATCGTTGCGTCTGCATTGCCGATTACGAACTTTTGAAAGATTCCGGGCGTGAAATGCCCGACGCAATGAAGCGTTTCGAGATTCGCCATCTTGAAGACGATACTTTAAGGCCGCTTGAAGATATCGTAAACGACCCCGAAGATCACAGAAAATGCATGGAGCGCTTCACTCCGGCTCGCTGGGCGCAGTTCAAAAAGGATGTTTCGGATTATTACCGTGTTCAGAGCCATTACAACTTATATGACCGCTGTGGAGATCGGGGCTTCAATGGAACGCCTTTCTGGAACACCTATGCGGGTGTTCTGGCTGATCTGTTGCCCGTCAAAAGGGGATGGCTTATCGCTGCGAGCTGGCTTGATATCGCATTTCTTGCGGCGGGCTTCATATTGCTTGGAATTGCGTTCGGAGTTGAAGCAGCTTTGCTTTCGGTGATTTTTTACTTCGGCGTGTATTTCAATCATTATCACTATATACATTTCAGTTTTCTGCGATACGACTGGATGGGTTTTTCACTGGCCGGCCTGGCTCTGATAAAAATGCGGCGCTATAAAACGTCGGGTGTCGTTCTTGGTCTTGCTGCGGCTATTCGTCTGTTTCCCATGGTGCTTGTCGTCGGTCCGGCGCTGAAATTCGTTCTGGATTTCATCGCGAACAGGAAGGCCGACCGAAATCTGCTGAATCTCGGCATTGCATGGCTGATGACCGTATTTGTATGTGTAAGCTTGAGTCTGGCAATATACGGATCAGACCGCTATATCGAATACTTCGACAAGCTCAAGGTTCACAGCCAGATCAAAACCAGCACTCGCATCGGCTTGCATTATGTTATGAATGCTTACAAGGGACATGCCGTCGCTGCAGCAGTAGGCTCTCTGTTCGGCGAGAAAGCCGCATTATCTTTAAGGAAACAGGACTCTGTAAAGGTTCAGCGGGAGCTTATGCGCTGGGGGATAATTGCAGCCATGCTGATTCTGCTGGGAATGTCACTTCGAAAACAACCGTATGACACTGTTTCCGCTTTATCTTTTCCGCTGATCTTTCTCTTTTTCAACATGACCGTTTATTACTATGTTTTTATGGCAATTCTTCTGCCGATGATCCTTTCTCGCGAAAAACCGGCAGCGAATGCTTTCTTATGGGCTGTCCTCTCAATTGCAATGATGATTGCGTATGTGCCGGTTTTTGATGGCAAATCATCTCAGGGCGGTATCAACGAACTGGGCAGTCTGCTTGTAATGCTGAGTTTATTCGCCGTCCTTTCTGTTTATGCACTGGAAGGCACCCGCGTTGCAGAATGTCTGGACCGTTCAGCCGGAAGGGCGTTTGGCTTCTGCAGACGGCAACTCAAATATTTTGTAGCCGCTGCCGTTCTGTTTTTTATTGTTCTTATTGTGACATTCATAGGCTGGCGGCTCAGCGACGACACGCCTGTTATGGAAGATTGGCAGAGAGCGCTGGAAACCATAAAAAAGAACGGGTTCAATGAATCCAGTGACCTGGTTATTGTCACTCCGTTTTCTTCTTATCGTGAATTCTCTCCGGCAATGACTGCGATGGGGGATATACGGTTCTCTGACTCGCCTGCGGACAGCGCATACTGGCCATGGAAAAAAGTCTGGATTCTCAGCAGGCCCGGTCTTGCAGGTGAAGAACAGTTCACAAAAAGAAGTTATCACATGAGCCGTACATGGCAATTGGGGGGAGGGCTGTTTCAGAATCCGGTCGATGTGCTGGCTCTGTCTTTTGAAGAAAAAATAAATAAGAAATTCAACCTGTTAAGTAATCTTAACGACGCTTCTGTAAAAACAGAAAGGCGTAATGGTGAAATCGAATGCCCGTTTGATGAAAAATCACGACGTTTTGTCTGTTCAGCGGAAAACGACTGGAACTACGTGGGAATCAGCAATCAGGAATTCATGGGGCGCAGGCGTAGAGCCATCTGGATACACCCGGCGGAAAAAGCCGTAATTCTCAAATACCCGTCGGTAACAATGGGTGACTGGTTTTCACTGGAAACTGGACTCAGCGATTTTGCTGCGACTTTACCTGGAGGTGCCGCTGTGCAGGTAGATGTATATATTTCCGGCCAGCGAATCTCACGCATCCGCCAGGAAAATGTTCCCGGCTGGTATGAACACAGCATCGACACCAGCTCATTCAGCGGACAAACTGTTGATCTTGAGCTTCGTGTGTCTTCCACGAACAACGGCAGACGCCATTTTATGATCAACGGCGAAATTCTCAGCAGATAATCCGAACCATTCTCTCAAAACAATCCATATCGCCTGTTCGCATGTTTCTGATGCGTTCTTCAAGTAAGATGTTTTCTACCCCGCGCCATAAAACCAGTGTTGATAATTTGTGGAAAACATGTTGAATATATGTGTGTAATATCTTGAATAATGTATATTGAATGTTGTTCTGATTGTTGAATATATGTTGATAAAATGTTGATATTTAAACAGAAACATGTCGGATTTCAGTAGTTTCTGTCCGAAGCAATTCTTTGTTTCATGCTGTGGATAATTCTTTTATGCAGAATAAAGCAAGCAAAAGGCGCACAGAACTTTATACCGTGCGCCTTTGTGAAAGCTATTTAAATGTCGTCAGTCGGTACGAGTCTATCTGGTGTTTTCAATTTCCCAGCGGGCGCCTTTTGTAAGCCATGGCTTGAGCATGATTGCTATGATTACTCCGATCAGTGCCACGCTTCCAAGTATCAGCCACATGGCAGCCGGCTGATGCCAGAAGTCTACTGTTCCGGCCACCATTTTTTCGCCTATTCCCTCCGGTGACCAGCGCGTCAGCATGTGACCTGATGCCAGTGAAACCAGCGTTTTAGTGAGAAACCACGGAATCATGGTGAATCCCAGGTATGTTCCTTCCTGGCCTTCCGGGGCTACCGCAGCGGTATACTCGGACAGTTTGGGCGACCAGATGATTTCACCGATGGACAGAATCACGATGAAGATGACCGCCATTACATAATGAGCTGTGGCGATGTCGCTGGAAATCAGCTGCCACGGTATAACCAGAACAAATATGGAAGATGCGGAAATCAATGCTCCGTATGTCAGCATTTTGAACAGGTTGAATTTGTTGGCGATTGGAATAAAAAGGATCAGTCCTATGACTATAAGAATCGGATTGATGGCGTTCAGAGTTCCGAAGGCCGCGTTTTCTCCGATGGTGCGAATCCAGTATTTAGGCATCAGCAGATAGAAATAGCTGAAGACGGCGCGTACTCCAAGCAGAAGCGTAATGAGAACGGCCAGTCGCCAGAATGCCGATTCTCTGAAAACTTCTTTTGCAATCTGCAGTGGGTTCTTGCGTTCGGCTGGCGCTTTCAACGATTTTTCTTCGTTTTCGTCCAGGTCAAGCTGTTCATCATTTTTTACCAGAAGGAACAGAACAATGATGCATAGCGCGCCGAGAGCGGAACCCATGGTGAAAATCTGTGCGTTGGGCAGTTTAAGAAGGTTCCTGACTATGTCGATTGAAAATCCGCCCAGAGTCGCGCCGATGTTCATAAACAGATACCAAAGCGTAAAACCTGCGCTGCGTGATTTTTTTGTGGTGTAGCGTTTATTGGCTGCCTGAAAAACCGTCTGCATCATGGCCATGAAGGGCGCCATAAGAAAAAACAGCCCGGCTACGATCCAGGGCCGTCCCGGAATTGATTCGACAAGGCCGCAGACCACCATTCCGCTGCGCAGAATTATCATCATAACCATTGCTATCACGACAGATTTTCTTATGCCAAGCCAGTCTGTTATCATGCCGGAAATAAAAAGGAAAAGTGTTGTGGTTGAAGTGAAAAGCGCAACCACGTATCCGGCGTTTGCGTCGCTCAGGCCGATGTCTTCCGAGAGAAAGACTGCCGCGATGGTAAGCAGTGCAAAATAAATGGTGCAATCCAGCAGATTGATTATCTGAATACCCCAGTATTCGGTGCGTGTCTCTTTAAGCACC
>JAKQSH010000198.1 GCA_029570245.1 Deltaproteobacteria bacterium
TTCGATGTCGTGTTTGAGGTTGCGGTCCAGCTCTATTTCTTCGCTCGAAAGATCGTAGAGTCTGCCGTCAACGCGCACGCGCGACCAGCCGTCTTTGCGGAAACGTTCGAACTCCTTGCGGTATTCGCCCTTGCGTCCGCGCACAATTGGAGCAATGACCATGAAGCGTTCGTCCTGCGGCAGTTCGCCGAGCACGCGGTCGCACATCTGCTGTATGCTCATGCGCGTTATCGGTTTGCCGCACGAATGGCAGTGCGCCTCGCCGGCGCGCGCGAAGAGCACGCGCAGGTAATCGTATATTTCGGTCACGGTGGCCACCGTGGAGCGCGGGTTGCGTCCGGCGGATTTCTGTTCGATGGCGATGGCCGGAGACAGACCTTCGATGGAATCGACATCCGGCTTGTCCATCTGTTCGAGGAACTGACGGGCGTAGGCCGAAAGCGATTCGACGTAGCGGCGCTGGCCTTCGGCGTACAGCGTGTCGAAAGCCAGCGAGGATTTGCCCGAACCGGAGACTCCGGTAATTACAACCAGGCGGTCGCGCGGCAGCTCCAGCGAGATGTTCTTAAGATTGTGCTGACGCGCGCCCTGTATGCGTATGACGTTTTCCGACATTTTCCGAATATCTCTTTCGGGCCCGGCGCAGCGCGGATCGGCGCGCCGTTCAGGCCTGATCTGCAGTATGTTCCATGCGGCGGTGTGCGGCGCGCACGGCTATGTCCAGCGCTCTTACCATGGCCGCTTCCGAAGCCGTACCGCGTCCGGCGATTTCGTAGTGTGCGCCGTGGGCCGGAGCGCTGCGCGGAATGGTCAGACCCAGCGTGACGTTTACGCCCGGCTCGCGTTCGAGCAGCTTGAAGGCCAGGTGGGCCTGGTCGTGGTGCATGCAGAAAGCCAGGTCGTATACGCCTTTGATTGTATCAACGAAAAGCGCATCCACCGCCACCGGGCCGGAAACGTTGAGTCCGAATTCTTCGCGGGCCTTTCTGATCGCCGGCGCCAGCAGGCGGTTTTCTTCGTTGCCGAAGCGTCCGTTCTGACCGGCGTGCGGATTGAGCGCAGAGACGCCGATGCGCGGCTGCGACATGCCGAAATTGCCGCGCATGAAATCGTTTACCAGATGCAGACCCGAAAGAATGTTTTCTTCGCTCAGTTCGGACGGAACCTCACAGATGGGAATGTGCGAAGTCAGCGACGCCACGCGCACGTTTTCACCGACCATAAGCGGCACGGTGCGCCCGCAGTGCAGATGATCCTTGAGCAGCGAAGACTGATCGGGATAATCGTAACCGGCTTCGTAAAGCACTCCGTAGCTGATGGGCGCCGTCACCAGTGCGTCGATGCGCCCGTCGTTGGCCAGTTCTGCGGCCTTTATGATGTAGAAGGTTGATATCAGTCCGAGGTCGGGGCGGCTGTGACCGAACTGGAACTGTTCGATATTGATGGATGACAGCGACATCAGGTTGACCGCGCCGGCTTCCAGTTCGTCGGTGTTGCGCACCAGATGCGGCTCCACCGAAGAACCGATGCTGCGCCGCACGTTGCGCCATATGCCGGCGTCACCTAAAAGCAGAAAAGTCGTATCGCGGCGCTCAATGTAGCGCGACACGGCCTTGAGGACTATTTCGGGGCCGATTCCTGCCGGATCGCCCATTGTGATCGCCACTACCGGCGCTTTTTTCACGCTGTTCATGTCAGGCGTTCCTTTCCGTATCACTTGAATCCCGCAAGGGGCAATTTAACGTCCACGAATGACTTCTTGCGCAGGTCGCGCAGCCAGGTGATCATCTGACGCTGCATTTCCTCTTCTCGCAGCTGCTGGCGGATTTCAGGCGCCATGTCTTCGAAGGAGCGCACCGCCACGCTGCGAACGTCGTCGAGCAGAATGACGTGCCAGCCGAAGGGCGTGCGCACGGCCTCCGATATTTCGCCTTTTTTTAGCTTCAGCACCGCGTCTTCGAATTCCTTCACCATGACGCCCTTGCGGAACCAGCCCAGATCGCCGCCGAAGCGCGCCGTGGGGCCTTCTGAGACTTCTCTGGCCAGCTTCTCGAAGTCTTCTCCTGCGCGCAGGCGGGCCAGTGCATCCAGCGCGTTCTGTCTCTGTCGGGCCTCCAGCCCGGCGTCCTCGCCCTGCACTCTGAAAAGTATGTGGCGGGCATGATATTCTTTTTCGCGCTCGCCGCTGGATTCCTTTTCGTACTGTTCGCGCACTTCCTCGTCTGAAATCTTTACGCGGTGGCCGACCTTGGCGTTGATGAACTGCCAGCGGCGCAGCTGTTTGCGCACCTCTTCGCGGTACTGTTTCCAGCTTTTGCCCTGCTTGGCCAGTGCATCCTTGAGCGTATCGACGTTGGGAATATTGTGCTGGCTGATGATGCGCTGAATTGCGGCTTCGACTTCGCTGTCCGAAACCTGATAGTTCAGTTCCTTGATCTGCTGTTCGAGCAGGATGTCGTCGATGAGTTCGTTGAGCACCTCCCCTAAAATTTCGTTGCGCTTGCGTTCCAGCTCCGCCGGATTGCTGATGCCCTGCAGAACACCTGACCATGATTTGGCCTGCTCCTGCACTTCGGAGAGCAGAATGATTTCGTCGCCCACCACGGCGGCGATGCGGTCAACCGTTTCGGGTTCGGCTGCGGCCTGAAGGCCGGGCAGCAGAAGCAGCGCTGCCGTAAGAATGGGAATTATGCGTGAGAAAATAATGTTCACTTTTGCACTTTCAGTTCGGCGTATTTCGGGTTGTATTCGAAGCGGGCTTCTTCAAGCAGACGCTTGCGTTCATTAATTTCGGCGCTGCGCCGGGCCTCTTCGAAGTAGCACTGACGCACGCGCGCTTCCACTTTTTCGAAGGGCGGCTTTTCTGCGGCCTTGCGTCTGTCGATGACCTTGACGATGTGAAAGCCGAAATCGCCGCGTATTATCTCGCTCAGCTTGTTTTCGGGCAGTTCGAAGAAAATGGAGTCGAAAGGTTCCGGGAAACTGCCGCGTTCAATGAAGCCCAGATCGCCGCCACGGTCTTTTTCGGGTGTCTGCGAAATCTCGGCGGCCACTTTTGCGAAATCCTCGCCGGATTCAAGACGCTGCAGCGCCTTTTTGGCTTCCTCCTCGGTGGCGACCACAATCTGACGCACGCGCACCTTTTCGTTACTGAGGTAGCATTCGGGGTGTTCTTCGTAGTATTTCTTCAGGTCTTCGCTTTTCATGGCGATGCGCGCGAAAACCTGCGAGCGCAGATATTTTCGGATCAGCAGGTCGTTCATGCTGCGGCTGACGATGTCTTCTTCGGTGATGTCAAGCGCTTTGAGATAGTTGCTGCGCTCGGTCGCATCCATCGAATCCAGTGTGGCGCCGGCGTTGGCGACGGCTTCCTCGCGCGTGACGCTGATGCCCTGCCTCAGCGCTTCCGCCGCCAGCAGGCGGTTTTCGACCAGGCTCTGCAGCAGCTGCCGCCTGATTCCGTTGTTGACTGCGCTTTTTATGTCGGGCGAATCCATGCCGTATGTCATGCGCGCGAACTCTCTGTCGAGTTCCTTCAGAGTCAGGACTTCGCCGTTTACTTTAAGCACCCAGTCCGAGCCGGATTTTTCCTCGCTGTTGCAGGAAAGCGCAGAAAGCGACGCCGCCGCAATCAGCAGCGGCAGCGTCGCTGTAAGAATCAGTTTCAGCGAGGGTCTGCGCATGCGAGCCGTCCTTCCGATTATTCGGCTTTGGCCGGTTCCGCCGGAGCCGTCGCTTCTTCAGCCGGAGCCGGAACGGTTTCGGGCGGCTGCGGAGCGCCTTCGGGCTGTTTGAGCTGAATGCCGGTTTCGGGGCCGGGCGCGGCCGCGGGCTGCGGAGCGGCGGCTTCGATGTTGTAAGAATTGAGCAGGTCTTCCTTTATGCTGATCTGAGCCTGCTTGCGCAGATTTTCGACGAAGTCGTCGAAGGCTTCGGTGCGCTGCTCTTTGTAGAGGCGGTGACGAATCTGTTCTTTGACATCTTCGAAGCTGCGTTCGATTTTTTTGCGCTCTCCGGTCAGACGGATGATGTGGAAGCCGAACTTGGTTTCGACCACCGACGAAACGGCGTTGACTTCGGGCAGTGCGTAAACGGCGTCCGAAAAAGCCTGCTCCATGGGGCCGCCTTCTTCGGTGCGGGCGAAATAACCCAGATCGCCGCCGCGATGCTTGTTGGCCTCGTCGTCGGAATATTTCTTGGCCAGTCTGCGGAAGCTGTTGGGGTCTTTTTCTTCGGCTTTGACTTCCTTGAGAATGTCTTCGGCCTTGCGGCGCAGGGTGTTTTTCGTGTTTTCATCGGCGCCTTCCGGCACCTTTACGAGAATGTGGGCCACGCGGCGCATTTCGGGCTTGCGATAATCGGCCTTGTTGGCTTCGTAGTAGGCTCTGAGTTTTTCTTCGGGAATGTCCTGCTTTTTGACCTTGTTGTCGAACTCTTCGCGCATGAGTTTCTGCACCATGACCTGCTTGGCCGAGCGCACCACTTCGGGGTCGGAACCGTAGCCGCGTTTCATGGCTTCGATGGCCAGCAGTTCAAACTGCACCATATTGTCGAGGAATTCCTTTTTCTTTTCGAGGGAGTTGTAACGGGAACGGATGTAGGGCGACTGCTTTTCCATGCGGTCTTTGTATTCGTCGAAATATATCTTCATGCCGCCCACGTCGGCCAGAACTTCACCTTCTCCCTTTGAGTTGAGAGAGATGCTGAAATCGCCGGAACCCGGTCCGGCGGCGTTCTCTCCCTTTTTGCCGCAGTCGCAGGCATAAGCGAAAAGCATAATCAGAACGGACAGAAACGCTATTCCAGTAAACCTTCTCATTGCATTCCTCCTTAAAACTTCAAACGACCTTTTTTCGTTTAAAATCAAAACGTTATGTCATACAAAGCCACTTAGGTACCATATTCGGCCAATTCAAGCAATATCTTTTTGGCCAGCCCGACCGGGTCTTTCTTCTCGTCAGGCAGGAAGCGCCTGAAAAGCTTCAGTTCGGGCGTCAGTTTGAAAAGTCCGGCGGATTGCTGCACCAGCAGCACCAGATATTGCGGGTCGAGGCGGCACTGATCGCCCAGGCTTATGGACAGGCTGTCGCGTCCCAGATCGAAACGCCTGGCGCATATGCGGCGCATGAGGATTTTAAGTTCGATGGCCGTCTTCAGATTGTTGATTTCCGCCGGCGGTCTTCCGAAGCGGTCGTTCATTTCGATCAGCAGCCCGTCCAGTTCGGCTTCGTCGCGGGCGCGCGAAAAACGCTTGTAAAATCCGAGACGCTGGCTCATTTCGGAGATGTAGTCTTCGGGAATGAAAGCCGCCCACGGCAGGTTGATTTCGGGCTCGAATTCCGACGGCACTTCGTCGCCCTTGAGTTCACGCACGGCTTCGTCAACCAGCTGCATGAAGAGTTCCACGCCCACCGTGTCGATGTGCCCGGACTGCTCCTGTCCCAGCAGGTTTCCGGCTCCGCGTATTTCGAGGTCGTGCGAAGCTATGCGGAAGCCTGCGCCCAGATCGGTGAAGCGCATCAGAACCGACAGACGCTGTTCGGCGTCTTTGGTCATCTGGTGGCGCGACGGCACCAGCAGCCAGGCGTAGGCGCGCTCGCCTGAGCGCCCGACGCGCCCGCGCAGCTGGTAAAGCTGCGCCAGCCCGAAAGTGTCGGCGCGGTTTATTATAATGGTGTTGACGTTGGGAATGTCGATGCCGGATTCGATGATTGCGGTTGACACCAGCACGTTGGTTTCGCGCCGCACGAATTCGATCATCACTTTTTCGAGATGCCCTTCGGCCATCTGCCCGTGCGCCACCGCCACGCGTGCCGCCGGAACCAGACGTTTTATGAGTTCGGCCACGGCTTTTATGGACTTGACGCGGTTGTGAATGAAGTAAACCTGCCCGCCGCGCGAGAGTTCGGCCATGATGGCTTCGCGTATTGTTTCTTCGGAGAAGGGCGAAATATAGGTTCTTATGGCCAGGCGGTCAACCGGCGCGGTTTGAATTATGGACAGGTCGCGCAGCTGCGAAAACGCCATGTTCAGCGTGCGCGGAATGGGCGTGGCGGTCATGGTAAGCACGTCGATGTTGCTGCTCATCTGCTTGATGCGCTCTTTGTGCGCCACGCCGAAGCGGTGTTCCTCGTCTATTACAAGCAGTCCCAGGTTGGCGAATTTTACCAGTCCCGACAGCAGCTTGTGTGTGCCTATGACGATGTCTATCTTTCCGCCCTTGAGGCCGTCGAGCACCAGTTTCTGTTCGTGCGGCGTGCGCAGGCGCGAAAGCATTTCGATTGTGACCGGGAAGCGCTTCATGCGTTCGCGGAAGGTTTCGGTGTGCTGAAGCGCCAGAACCGTCGTGGGCGTAAGCACCGCCACCTGTTTTCCGTCCATGACGGCCTTGAAGGCGGCGCGCATGGCCACTTCGGTTTTTCCGAAACCCACGTCGCCGCAGACCAGGCGGTCCATGGGCCGGGCCTGCTGCATGTCGTCCAGAACCTCTTTTATGACGCGCTCCTGGTCGGGCGTTTCGTCGTATGGGAAGGCCGCTTCGAACTGACGGAAATATTCGTCCGGCGGCGAGAAGGCGAAACCGCGCGAGGCCAGACGTTTGGCCTGCACCTTTACGAGTTCGGCGGCCAGTTTGCGCACCGCCTCTTTTGCGCGGGCCTTGCCGCGAATCCAGCGCTGACCGCCGATGCGGTCGATGGACGGCACCTTGCTTTCGGCCCCGGCGTATTTGTGGATTTTATCCAGCTGGGTTACGGGCAGATAGAGCTTGTCGCCGCCCTGATATTCGATGTGTATGAAATCGCCTGAAATTCCGCCGTGTTCGAGCACAACCAGGCCGCGATAAATGCCGATTCCGTATTCGCCGTGCACCAGATAGTCGCCCGGCTCCAGTTCCGAAATGGCGCCGATCCAGGCGTCGGCGGCAGGCTGCACCTTTTCGCGCCGCGTGCGCCTGCGGGCGAAAAGCTCGCCTTCGCGCAGAAGCGCCAGACCGGCTTCCGGCCACACCTGACCTTCGGAAAGCTCGCCGGATACGATCTGAATTTCGGGTTCCTGCGGAAAAACCTGCATGCGCCGCCAGGCTTCGGGGAAGCTGCATTCCCAGTTGAAGCAGCGAATCTGATGTGTGTTCATCAGCGAAATGAAACGCTCAGCCGCAATCTGATTGTCGGCGGCCACGAAAATGCGCATGCCGTCTTCATGCCAGTTTTTTATACGCGTCAGAAGCGGGTTCAGCATGCCGCTGCGTCCGTGAACGGCGGCGATTTCGGCGCGCATTTCGGAGTGATCTTCCCATTTCAGACGCAGCACGGCGCGGTTCTTCTCGTCGCTTTCGCGCTGGTGGTAATAGCGCAGGCCCTGTGATTCTATCAGCGGAAAAGGCGCCATGCGCAGCGTGACCTGATCGGGCTGCATGGCGTGCCACGGCGTTTCGAGCACGGCGTCTCCGGCGTCAACGTGTTCGTCGTGGCCGTCTTCGAGTTTCTCCTGCCAAGCCACCAGCTCGTCGGCCACTTCGCCCTGACTGTCGATGAATATCATGGCGTTGTGCGGCAGGTAATCGAAAACCGACTCCATTTTTCTGTAAAAAAGCGGCAGAAAGCGGTCGAGTTCCGGCGAATACAGCCCTTCGTCGAGGTCTTTGAGCATGTTCATAACATGGCGGTCATATGAACCCTGCTCGGTTGCTACCGATTCGATGCGTTCGCGTCCGAAGTCGCGGCTTTCCGGCGTCAGCACCAGTTCGCGCACCGGGCAGACGAAGGCTTCCTGGAGATTTTCGAGCGATTTCTGGGTGCTGGGTTCGAAGAGGCGTATGGATTCGATTTCGTCGCCCCAGAAATCGAGACGCAGCGGATGCGAATAGAGCGGACAGAAAATGTCGATGATGGAGCCGCGCACGTTGAAATCGCCCACATCTTCGACTATCTGCGTGCTGCGGTAGCCGCCTTCCACCAGACGCTTCAGAAGTTGCGCGCGCTGAATTTCTGCTTTCACCGAGAGATAATCGGCCGCTTTTTTGATTTCGGCGCGGGGCGGATAAAGACGCATGGCGCCCCAGGCGCTGGTAACCAGCACCTGCGGCCTGAAATTCTGAGTCTGCACGAAAAGCGCTGCGGCCAGCTCGCTTTTGCGGCGTCCGAAGGCCAGCATGCGGCGTGTGTCGTAGGGCGTGGCGTCGTCGGGCAGCAGCAGTCCGACGCGATTTTTTCCTGAAAATTCATGGTCTTCTGAGTTGTCGCCCATAAAAAAGCGCAGATCGTCAGCCAGACGGCGGGCTTCGTCTTCGTCTTTCACTATTACAAGGAACGGGCTCCCGGTAAGATGCACCTGATCGGCGATCACAGCCGCGCGGGCCGGGCCCTGAACCCCCTCGATTTCCACCCGTCCGACATCCGACAGGCGCGCCGCCATCTGCACCGAAAAAGGCAGAAGCGGCCTGCTGCTACTGTTTTCCATCCTGACTCCTGTCGGTCGAACACCGTCCGACCGCGAGCCTGTTTGTACATTATATAGGTTACAAGGTCAAGAGTCACAGCATCTGAACATTCCCCGGTTTTGAAAACACCACCGGCGTTTATCGTCTCTCCCTCTGCGGTTTTACGGAGTGGCGGTCGTTTGGGTTTTAAAGCTGCGCTCTGTCGCACATGCGCGCGCGAAGCGCGCGCA
>JAKQSH010000233.1 GCA_029570245.1 Deltaproteobacteria bacterium
ATATGAGCCGGATCAAGCTTGACGACTTCGATATATGCTCTGGCGGCAGACTCCAGATCAGCGAGATTTTCCTGATAAATGTTGCCGAGTTTGTAGCTTGTTTTCACTTTTTCGGGGATGGAAGTTGTGACGTTCAGCTCACGCTTCAGTGTTTCCACCATGGGCAACCACTGGGCATTCAGCGTATATATTTCTTCCAGCCGCTTCAGAATTTCCAGTTCGCCAGGCGATTCTGCAAGTATGTCTTCGAAAATTTTCGCAGCACGCATCGGATCGCCAAGTTCGCGCTCCACCACGTCGGCCTGCTCCATTGCAGCGCCTCTGCGGGCGTCCACGTCGTCGAGGATTTCGACTTTCCAGCCCATCACCTCAACGAATTTTTCCCATTCCATTTCTTTTCTGTACAGACGGCCAAGTGCATCAAGCACCAGAATGTCTGGGCCGTCGGCCAGAATGTCGTTATAGATCGCGGCAGCTTCTTCATAAAGAGAAAGCTCCTTGTCGTAAACCAGGCCCAGACGGAATTTAAGATCGCGCCAGTTCGACGGTCTTGTTTCTTTAGCCAGAACTGTTTTCAGCAATGCAACGTATTGTTCCCAGCACTCAAGTTCAATGGCCAGCTCTTCCATTGCTGCGACCAGAGTTGAGTTTGAAGGATCGCAAACGAAAGCTTCCGAGTATGCCTTGAAAGCCTCATCCGGCTTTTCAAGCTTTGTGCGCAGCAGTTCGCCGGACTTGAATCCCCATTCGGCTTTCTCTACATCGGACGCGGCGTTTTTCTGCAATATTCCGTAAACACCCAGAAGCTTTTCCCAGTTGCTTTCCGCTTCGTAAACGGGCAGCAACAACCCGGCGACTTCGGGGTCTTCCGGAGCCAGATTCCACAATTGCTCAAGATGCAGCATGGCTTCGCGACGGTCATCCATCGGCCCCAGGAAAAGCTCAACCAGCTCTTTCAGTATTCTGACCTTGGCGGCATCGGACTTTGCACGGCTCAGGCAATCTTTGAACGTATCTTCAAGTGTGCCCCAATCGGAAGCGGCCTTTAGGCGCGCAGCCGTTCTTTCCAGTGCCGGAACATGGTCAGGGTCTTTTTCAATAATAATTTTATCTAGGCGGCTGCTCTCGGCATCTTCACCAAGTTTGTCAGACAGTAGAACCGAATGGCGGTCCATGGCCTCAACGACAAGACTTTCGCTGCGCGTGCGCTCGTAGAAAGATTTATAGAATTCCGCCAGACGCGCCCAGTCCTGCTGCTCTTTCAGAAAACGCTCTCCCAGCAGAAACGCCCGACGATTGGACGAGTCAAGAATCATGGCCTTTTCGATGGTGGCCATTATCTGCTCGCTATCCTCCGGGGCATAAATGTAATAAATCGCGGCGGCTTTGAGATACACTGAAGAAGCTGCGATTTTATCGGAGATTCCAACCGCTTCTTCTTCGCAGGCTCTGGCGGCTTTCTGCCAGTTTTTATCCATTCCGACAAGTTCGTCGAGCTTCTTTTTGCTTTTTTTGCGTTTGTCAAGAGCCTGAGCGCGCGTCAGGAAATCAATCGCTTTGTCGCGCATGAACGGGTCTTCGGCCAGAAGCATTCCGACCTCGTGATAGAGTTCGGCTTTTTCGGCATCGTCGCTTAATAGTTGTTCTTCTTTTTCAACAAGCAGAATGGCTTCGCTGATGCGCGAGTTTTTAAGATAATGCAGCTTCAGTTCTTTGAGGGAAGGCAGATGATCGGGCGCAACACTCTGCGCTTTGCGCAGATAGATTTCACGGCGGCTTTCCACTCCCATGTCTTCGGCGCTGATTCGGGCCAGGTCGGTGTAAATGTCGGCTCTTGCGTAAGCATCTTTCTTCACTTCAGCTTCGCGCTCAAGGAGCCTTACCAGCTTTTCCCAACTGTGATCGCGCCTGTAGGTTTCTTTCAGATAACTTAGAGCTCTGGAGTTGTCCGGGTCTATGTTCAGAACGCCCAGATAGCATTCTTCAACTTTGTCCTGACGAGCCAGCCGATCGGCATACAGCTCGGCGGCACTGAATAAAAGATCGGGAATATCCTCCTTTCTGGATGTAGCCTGCGCCTTTTTTTCGTAAAGCGCGGCCATGTCACCCCAGCGCTCGTTCTCTTCGTAAATACTCGCCAGAGCTTCGAAGGCCGGACGATTGTCGGGTGCGGTTTCCAGAATCTTGAGATAATTCCTGATCTGTTTTTCCATAGCTTACTTCTCCCGGACGGGAACTCATGCCCAGAACACAAGCCCTGGTTGTCCCCATTAAAATGTTGGTAGCAGTCTCACGCCTTTTCCTATAGAAAACATCTGCCTTTTCCCTGAACGGAAAAGAAATACGGGATACGCAAACAATACACTCATCTATACGGGATAAAGAGATGCGAACGTTTTGTCCCGGAGCCATAAGCCGCTTTACCGGCGTCTGGCTCCCTGCCGTTCGCATGAATCAATGAAAACGAAAAGGATTACTTCTTCTCGTTTCCTTTGGGCTCGCTGTTCCCTTTATCCGGAGCCTGGGTTTCTCCCTTGATTTTCTGAATGGCGCGCTTGGCCGCTTCAGCGACCTTTTTGTCGTCATCCGATGCAAATTTCTGAAGATACGGCAAAGCCTTGTTGGAACCGATACGCCCCATGGATTTTACCGCAGTTGCCCTGACGGTGTTCCACTTGTCGCTGGTGGCGATATCGACCAGAAAATCAAGTGAAGCTTCGCCTTCAATAACGGCAACAGCCGTAGCCGCATATGCACGTCCCCAACCCTGCACGCTGTTTTTAGCCATGTCTTTAAGCTTGGGCAGGCTGGCTTTGACTTTTTCGTTTTCGGGATGCTGCATGAGCAGCTTCGGGACATCGGTACGCAGAGTATCCGACTTTTCCTGGTTGTCCAGCAGCGCCACCAGTTCGGTAATGGCTGCGTCGTCGCCGATGTTGGAAACCAGCGCCAGCGATGCTTTGCGCAGCGAGAAATTTTCGTGGGTCAGATAAGGCTTCACAACCGGCAGCAAATCGGGAGTGGCCTTGGGGGCGATACGTCTGATAAGCTCGGCTCTGGCGTTGTCGAGGGTGGAAACTTCAAGACCGTTGCGGAATTCTTCGACAGTCAGAGGCTGCTTTCTGGCACGCAGAAAAAGCTTGAGGTCTTTAAGTTCTTTGCAGCCGTAATCTTTGGGTTGACAGACATTGGCCGCTTTCAGTTTTTCGGTAAGCTGTTCGGCCTCGGTAAGCTGTTTGGCTTCTCCCTTCGATGAATCTTCGGCCATTCCGGCTTTTCCGGGTTCTTCTGCTGTCTTATCGGCGGATTTTTCGCAGGCATTAAGCGCAAAAACCAGTATGACAAGAAATGCGGCGCAGAAAAGCGACTTGCTTACTCTCATCACGAACTCCTTTCAAGCTCCTCAAAGATAGAATTTCAGATCGTTGGCTCAGAATGCAGCTCACCGGAACGGTCTGTCATACGCCAAAGATCGACACGATACGCGAAGGTTTCCTTATTTCGCGATAAGCCTATTGAAAATGTATAGCAACCTGCAAAAGCAGAGTCAAGTTAGCTTTGAGAATCCTTTGACAATACTCTTGCAGCCAGCAGAATCGGGTCCATAACCGGGGAAAACGGCGGAGCGTAAGCCAGATCGAGCCCGCTGATTTCCTCTATGGTCATGCCCGCCTGCAATGCAACAGCCAGCGTATTTATGCGCAACGCCGCCCCTTCCCTTCCCGCAATCTGAGCACCAAGAAGGCGGCGGGTGTTGCGATCCGCCACGAGTTTGATTCTCACCGGCTTGCGTTTCGGCTGTGCGTGGGCCCGTGAAGCATGGTCTATGCTGCCGTACAGCACATCATAACCGAATTCACGCGCCTGAGCTTCGGTCAGGCCCGTCATGCCGATTTCCATGTCGAAACAACGGAAATGCATTGAACCGACAGCGCCATTATACCTGGCGTCGCCTCCGGCGGCGTTTTCACCTGCCGCCCAGCCTTGCTTGTTGGCAATGTCGCCCAACGGAGTGAAAATTTTGCGTCCGCTGATCAGATGCGTCACTTCGCAGCAGTCTCCGGCGGCGAAAATGCCCGGAACGCTGGTTTCCATGCGCTCGTCAGTAGCTATTGCACCGGTCGGACCGAGTTTTATTCCGGCGGCGGCGGCAAGTTCAACTTCAGGAACGACACCGGTTGCCCACAGAACCATATCGCATTCAAACTTCCCTTTATCCGTAATTACGGCCCTTATAAGACCCTTCTCGTCAAGTTCAAAACTCAGCGGCCTGCAATGCGGAACATATTCAACGCCCTGTTTCTGAAGTTCATCCACAAGCCATTCGGCGATTTCCGGCTCCGTGTTTCCTCCGGGCTTTGAAGAACGATGCAGAACAGTATTCTTGATTCCGCGTTTTGTAAAAGCCTCCGCCATTTCCATTGAAATAAACCCTGCGCCTACAGTAATCGCACGGTGCGGCTTGTGTGCTCTGATATATTCGTCAATGTTTCTGGCCTGTTCCAGAAATTTCAGAGCAAACAGATTTGCGGCCTGTGCACCCGGCAACTCGCATGGACGCGGTTTAGCGCCGGTGGCAATAATAAGGCGGTCATATTTATGAACTTCAGAAACTCCGCTTTCACGGCTCAAAACCGTAATGCATTTTTCACCGGG
The DNA here is from genome assembly GCA_029570245.1 of Deltaproteobacteria bacterium. Classification (GTDB taxonomy): domain Bacteria; phylum Myxococcota_A; class SURF-8; order SURF-8; family SURF-8; genus JAKQSH01. The sequence continues at coordinate 4,657 of JAKQSH010000233.1, forward strand.
GTTTATTGATGTGACTTCACAGTTTAGGCGGATGTCGATATTCTGTTTTTCCTTGAACTGCTGCGGCTTGCGAACCAGCAGGCGTTCCCACGAATCTATTTCGCCGGCAAGAAAATAAGGTTCATCGCAGGCTCCGTATGAAACGAACTCGCCTTTCTCGAAAATAGTGATTTCCAGGTCAGGATTGATACGCCTGGCGCGGCTCGCTGCACTGGTTCCGCCGGCCACGCCTCCGATAATCAGCAGTTTTTCCGTCATGTCTCCCCCTTGTCCGAAAAAAATCAGATGCTTGTTCCAGTGTACACGACACTATCGACAAAAGCGCGGCACCAATCTTCGAAAAACGGGTAAATGCTTTCCTGGGCGCTGCATGTAGCACTTACCAGTCCGCGCCCGGTCGGAAGCATCCAGTAATCGGTTACAATAAGGTCTGGATATGTTTTCAGCCTGTAACGGATATTGACTTTCAGTGCATCCAGCCCGGAAAGCGTCGCAGGTTCGAAGCTGTCGATTTCAACCGAGCGCTGGTCGATCTCGTCTATGGCGGCTATTTCGGCCCGAAGATCATCAAGCAGTTCTTCCCGTGTAATGATCTTATCCGGCTCACGTTCTACTGCGACCCAGAATCCGAAAGATTTCAACACGAACTGCGCACCGTATGTCAGCTCGGAATTAGCGACCTTTTCCATTTCTTCAGGAACTTCAGCCGCCAGCATGGCGAAGTCATCTCTGTACGCCACCCATTCTTCCTCTGATGGAAGCGGCAGACGCCCCCCGTTGACGACGTTGGCAATCATATGAAAAATCGCCCAGACGACGACAGCGGCCATCATCAGCGTCACGACATTCAGCGGAATCTGATGCAGCGGATTTTCGCGGGCTGTTACGGATATGGGAGGATGCATAAGCGCGGCGGCGGCCACACCTGCAATAAGCCCCGATACGTGCGCCCAGTTGTCGATACCGGGAATCATCAGACCCATGCCGAGGTTTAAAAACACCCACGGCATCATACCGCGCCCGAAAAACTTTCGAAAGGCCGGCGGAATTTCTTCTTTGTGCTTGTAACCGACCAGCACCGCCGCCCCCAGAAGGCCGAAAATTGCTCCGGAAGCGCCGACTGACATCTGATCGGAGCCGACATACGATCCGGCGACGCCCGCAATGCCCGAAAGCATGAACAATACCAGAAAACGACGACTGCCATACAGATTTTCGACCATGCGCCCAAGAACGAAAAGGGCATATCCGTTAAAAATCATATGCATGACGCCGAAATGCAGGAAAATCGGGCTGACCAGTCTCCAGGTCTGACCGAAATCAATGAAAAGATTGAACTTTGCGCCAAGTTCCAGCAGCCCCTGTTCGTCTTTTTCGGAACCGATAAAATACGAAAATATCCAGAACGCCACACACAGACCGAGCAGAATATAAGTACAAAGAGGCTTTCGGGTAAGTTTCTGGTAGAAACGTCGGTTTTCGTTGATCTGGCGAACTTGTTCCTCATCCAGAACAACGATTTTTTTTCTATAATCCCAGTTTCCGTCGTCGTTTGAATAAATCATCGCTGTTTTTTTACCCTGAATTAGATAATGAATCCGGTTTGCAAGCAGGCGACAATAAACGGAAAATTACGGTATTCCGATTATTCCCGGAAGAACGGTGATCTCTCAGCCTTCTTCAGCAACTTCAATCTCTTCCGATGCCTCAGAATCTTCGTCGGCTTCCTGTTCCAAAGATTCTTCGTCACCATCGAAACCGGGCAATTTCTGACATTTGTAGGAATCGTTGCAGAAATAGCCGGTTTCGCAATGCGAGTCGGCAAGACAGTTGCCCTTTACCTTTATACTGGGCGAACCGCTGCACGAAACAGAAAAAGCTGCCACCAGCATGACAACGATAATCAAGAGAAATATCCTCTGCATTTCAGACCTTCCGGTATCACGTTAATATCGGCTCTGACTGCTCAGGCCATGTGCATATTCATTATAAATACTCTATGTGTTTCCGATTCTAAATCAAAACAATAATTGCTTCAATTTTTCTCCCGGCAATCCGGGCCTTCTGTCCTCATTATATTCGTTATGTCATTTGACAGGAACCCGAATGAAACGTTATTATTAATAAACATGTAGACATCTTATCTGCAAACGGAGTTCAAAATGTACAGATTTTTCGTCGCCGCTGTAATTGCGCTGCTGCTTTTTTCTTCATGCAGCGGAGAAGAAGAAAACAATAACAATGATCTGCTCTGCAACGGCCAGGAATTCACCTGCCAGGGAGAATGGTTGCAGATTTGCGGCGCCAACGGGCGCTACGCCTACGAATCCTGCGACGATATCTGTGAACAATTCGGACAGATTTTCAGCGGAGAATGCAAACTGGACGCAGAACGCGGACACGACTTTTGCGTCTGTGTCGATGAATGTTGTGAGCAGGATAAAACGCAATGTGCCGGGGCCGAGCTCGAAATCTGCGACAACTGCAACTGGGTCGAAGTTGATTGCGACGAAGTCTGTGGAGCCGGAGGACAGAGTTCCATAGGCTGCGGGCTCGGCCAGGACGGCCTTACCGCCGAATGCCTCTGCACAGGCGAAGGCAGCGATGGCGATTCCGAAAGCGGGCAACTCGAAGGTTTCTGTGCTTCAGCCGGCCTCACGAAATGCGGAGAATCGCTTATAAGCGCCTGTGAAGGCGGCGGAGTCAGAACCGAGTCCTGCCGCGAAAAATGCGAAGACCTGGATTACTATTACGATTACTGCGAACTGAATCTCGACGACGGCAAAGAAGTGTGCCATTGCACCGCAAAGCAGGAATCGGACACCTGCCGTGAAAACAAGCCGGTCTGCATCGGAGATTTCATAAGCGCCTGCGTTGATGGGGAGATCAGTCGCCTTAACTGCCTGCTTCTTTGCGATGAGGCTGGAATGGACTACGATTCGTGCGTAAACGACTCGGATCGCGGTCACGATGTCTGCCTGTGCACCGAACGCGAATAGGATCGGATATATGCTGAATCAAACCGGAAATCTGGAAAGCCTTCAGGAACGATTCATCGACGCGGTGGGGCGCTTCGCCAAGGAAATAGGCATTACCGGATACACCGAAGGGCGCGTTTTCGGTTATCTCATGCTGGCATCCAAAGCGCTTTCTCAGGACGACCTTGTGGATGGTCTGCAGATTTCGCGCGGCAAGGTTTCTACCGCACTGAAGATTCTGACGGATCAGAATTTCGTTAAAAAAACCGGTGTGCGCGGATCGCGTAAAGAATTCTACGCCGCCGAACTCAACTTGTGGAAGGTTACGCTTTCGTATCTGCTGCATCAGATCGGAGGGCGTCTGGCGAACCTGCTTGAAGTGTTCGAGCAGATTCTTGCCGATGGCAACGAAATGAAAAAAAACGGACAGAACGCATTCGAACGCCGCGCCGCCGCCCATCTGGTCAGGCGAGTAGAAAAGCTTCAGGGATTCGCCAGAGCCGCACAATCTCTGCTCAGGCAGATACAGGCGGTGGCAAATCTCGGTTGAACATTCCTGCATGGACTCTAAACCCTGGGGTGGAAAGGAGGTTCGCATGGAAAAAGGTTTTTGGGGTAAAGCTCTTGTGCTGGTTTTTCTGTCCGTAATGGTCTCCTGCACAGACAACAGCGATAATGAATTGACGGGTTGCGCCAGCGACAACGACTGTAAAGGAGATCGAATCTGCCTTGACGGAATTTGCGTTGACCCAGCCGCCGAAGGTGAAGGCGAAGGTGAGGGTGAGAGTGAGGGTGAAGGCGAAGGTGAAGGCGAAGGCGAAGGCGAAGGCGATCAGGAGTATGCCTGCACACCTGATTCATACCGTTGTCGCAACGAGCAGGAACTTGAATACTGCCCCGACGGCAGCAAATGGATATTTTATCGCAGTTGCGATTCTGATCAGAAATGCGTAAGCGACCGCTGCGAAGACAATTCATTGGACGGCGATGAAGAACAG
>JAKQSH010000258.1 GCA_029570245.1 Deltaproteobacteria bacterium
AGGCGTGCCGGGTCTGGCAAAAACTCTTACCGTAAATGCTCTGGCGCAGGCCATCGACGCCGCTTTTCAGCGCATTCAGTTCACTCCTGATCTTCTGCCCGCCGATCTGGTGGGAACCATGATATACAGCCAGAAGGAAGAGCGTTTTTACTCCAAACGCGGTCCGATATTCACCAATATAGTTCTGGCGGACGAAATCAACCGTGCTCCAGCCAAGGTACAGTCGGCTCTGTTGGAGGCCATGCAGGAACGTCAGGTGACGATTGGAGAGGAAACTTTCCGTCTGCCTGATATGTTTTTCGTTCTGGCAACGCAGAACCCCATAGAACAGGAAGGCACATATCCGCTGCCCGAAGCCCAGACCGACCGTTTCATGCTGAAAGTAAAAGTCGGTTATCCGTCGCGTGAAGACGAGCGCCGCATCATGGATCAGAATACGCGCAGCGATCTTGACGAAATAAAACCGGTGATAACGCCGGCGGACATCATGCGTGCGCGTCAGGTTGTGCGTGAAATATACGTTGACGACACAGTCAAGGATTATATCGTCAACATTATATTTGCCACCCGCAAACCGGATTCGGCAGAAATCAAAGGTGAAGACGAGCGCCGCAAGCGCTTTGCCGGCCCGGCTGATCTTTACGATCTTATCGACTTCGGAGCATCTCCGCGCGCTTCGATTTATCTGAATCTGGCGGCGCGCGCCCGCGCATTCCTCAAACATCGCGGTTACGTCACCGCCGACGACGTGAAGTCGGTGGCATACGACGTTCTGCGTCATCGCATCATCACCAGTTTCGAGGCCGAGGCGCGCGAACTTACTTCGGATGATCTGGTTCGTATGGTGCTGGATTTTGTGCCGGCTCCTTAAGGAGGCGCTGAATTGACTCATCAGGACGAATGGAGCGACCGCGCCGAGCGTTCGGAAGTTCTGAAGAAAATCCGACGCATCGAAATCGTGACGCGCCGTGCGGCTGCCGACACGCTGGCCGGACAATATCACAGTGTATTCAAGGGGCGCGGAATCGAGTTCGACCAGGTTCGGCCTTACACAGTGGGCGACGATATCCGCTCAATCGACTGGAACGTGACCGCCCGGCACGGTTCACCGTTTATAAAGCAATACCAGGAAGAACGCGAACTCACCGTAATGCTGCTGGTTGACCTTTCGGCATCCGGCCTTTTCGGAACACGTTCGTCACGCAAAATAGAACTGGCCGCCGAGCTTTCGGCACTGCTGGCCTTTTCGGCGATTCAGAACAACGACAAGGTCGGTCTGCTGCTGTTTACCGACCGAGTAGAGCGCGTTATTCTGCCGCAGAAAGGCCGCAAGCATGTTCTGCGTGTGATTTCCGAAATTCTGAGCTACACTCCGCAGCGGCGCGGAACCGATATAAACGAAGCTCTTACCTATCTTTCCCGTCTGCGTCTGAACGGCGCCATAGTGTTTCTTATTTCAGACTTTATTTCGCCCGACTATTCGCAGGGCTTGAAGGTCGTTTCGCGCAAGCATGATCTGGTCGGTCTGCTGGTGCGCGACGAAAAAGAAGCCGTGCTGCCGGATGTCGGGCTGGCTCCGCTGGAAGACCTCGAAAGCGGAGAAACAGTCTGGGTGGACACATCCGACAGGAATACGCGTCGTTACCATGAGGAATACTGGCGGAAAATGGATGCTGAACGCCGTATGCTGCTGGGACGCCTCAAAGTCGAACATGTGGAGCTTTCATGCGGAGATGATTACGTGCCGCGTCTGGCGGCGTTTTTCCGCCGTAGAGCCGGGAGGCGCTGATGCGGTGCGAATCTGCAAAAAGAACTGTCTGCATTCTGCTTCTTGTATTCTGGGTTGCGGTTCTTCCGTCCGTGGTTTTTGCCGCAGAAGAAAAATCCGCCGCACCGGATGCCGCAGCCGTGGCGGGTGGACAGAACCTTCCGCCTGCAACGAGCACAACGAATGTTCCTGCAAGCGCGGAAAATCCAAAGTCGGACAGGCTGCCCTTCAACATCACTCAGGAAGCGAAATTGCTCAACCACGATGTTTATCCCGGTGACCGCATCACCATGCAGGTGAAGTTCAGCGCCGAGAAAACATTCATAGCCGAAATTTTCGGCGATCTGCCTCTGGGTAAATTCGAGCTCGACGACAAACGAATTGAGCGGAGCGAAGAAGGCGGCAGATATTCGGTGACTTTCTTCATAGACCTTCTGACTTTCGAAACCGGTCTGCAATCGCTTCCTAAAATTCCATTCCGTCTGCGCGATTCTGCCGGAAACGAGGAAATGCGGGATTCCGGCGAATTGCGCATCGACGTGAAGTCGGTTCTGATGGAGGAAGTTCAGAAGCAGGCCATGCGCATGGCAAAGGAACAGGCCGCCGGAAAACAGTCGCAGAATCCGCAGGGCGGTTCCAGGGTTGTTACGCCGGGGGCCAATGACCCTATCGGCCCGACCTTCAACGTTCCTGCTCCCGCCGATCCGAACGCCTCGCCGAATCAACCTGGGGTGCAGGCTCCCGCGCCGGGACAGCCGCAGCAACCCGGCGCAGCTCCTGAACAGCAGGTCAAGGTAGAACCGCGCGACATCAAAGGCGTGGTTGATCTGATCGAGAAAGACTATACCCTACTGTATGTTTTTGGAGCATTTGTCGCAGCAGGTATGCTCGCTTTGATTCTGTGGCTGCTTTTGAGACGCAAACCGCAGGAAGAGGAACCCGTTGCAGCAGAGCCTGTCGATACTCGTCCGGCGCATGTGATTGCTCTCGAACGTCTGCAGGAACTCGAACGGCGCGGTCTTATCGCCAAGCGGCAGCTCAAGGATTTCCATCTCGAACTGTCGGATATTCTGCGCGACTATTTCGAACGTCGTTTTTCATTTAACGCATCCAGTATGAGCACAGAGGAAGTAATGGATGTGCTGCGCAATCTCTATATGAAAGGGCTTGATGAACGCCTGGTTGAAATGATGCTGCTTCGCTGCGACCTTGTTAAATTTGCGAAATTGACGCCTGACGACGAAAGCAGCATTCGACTTCTGAAGGATTCTTACACCGTGATAGAGCGCACCAGAGAAGAGGAGGCGACAAATGGAGTTCGCTAACCCCTGGCTTCTGCTGCTTATTCCGCTTGTTGTTCTGCCATGGTTTGTATTTGCTCTTGTCAGACACAAGCGTCGCAGCGCCGTAATGCGTTTTTCGTTCGGCGCTCATCTCAAAGATGCTCCGCGCAGCATGCGCGTGATTCTGCGCTGGCTGCCGGATTTCATCCGTTTTATTGTGCTGTCTCTTCTGGTTGCGGCACTGGCCGGACCACGCATCCCCTCGGACGATGTGCCGATTCACAAGGAAGGAATCGACATCGTGCTGGCCTTCGACATTTCCACTTCGATGATGGCGATGGACTTCGAGCCGTCAGACCGTTTTACCGTGGCGCGTGAAACCATGCAGAGTTTCATCGACGGGCGCAAAGACGACAGACTGGGGCTGGTGGTTTTTTCAGGCGAAGCTTTTACTCAATGCCCGCTGACGCTCGATTACTCCGTGCTGAAAAACATTATGTCTCAGATTCGCATGGGAGTAATCGAAGACGGCACTGCCATCGGCGACGCACTGGGCGTGGCGATCAATCGTCTGCGCAACAGTGAGGCCAGAAGCAAAGTTGTCGTTCTGCTTACGGACGGCGACAATAATGCCGGCAAGCTCGATCCGCGTCAGGCCGCGCGCATGGCCGCCGAACTTGGAATCCGCGTACACACTATTCAGGTGGGACGCGGCGGCGTCGTGCCGTATCCGGTGGAAGTCACCGATCCGTTTACCGGGCAGTCGCGGCGCGTGGTTCGCAAAGCCCGCGTGGATGTTGATCCTCAGCTGTTGCGTGATATCGCCGAAACCACCAAAGGCATGTATCGCGTGGCCGCCGACTCCGAAATTCTGAAGGGTATTTTCAAGGAAATCGACAGTATGGAACGCACCGAACTGCCGGGTGAGCAGTTTGTGCTGTATGACGAAATCTATTCGGCCTTTGCCTTGCCCGCCCTGCTTCTTCTGCTGGGTGAAATTCTGCTGGGCGCGTTCTGGCTGAGAAAATTTCCATAAGCGAGGTGAACCGTGCGTTTCGCTTCTGAATGGGCTTTTATTCTGTTGCTGGCCGTTCCGGCTTTGCTTCTGATTTACTGGGCCGTCGGCCATATGCGCATGGCGCGTCTGCGTCGTGTCGGAGACGAGCACCTTGCTGAGCGTCTGATCGGCGCACGCTCCGAGCGCAAGTCGATATTGAAGGCCGCACTGGTTATAGGAGCGGTGTTTCTGCTGGCTCTGTCCCTTACCCGTCCGCAGATCGGCGGAAAATCCACGCTGGTCAAGCGCGAAGGTATCGACATTCTTTTCGTATTGGACGTATCGAAAAGCATGCTTGCCGAAGACATCCGGCCTTCTCGTTTAAAGCGCGCCCAGCTGGAACTGCAGTCGCTGCTTATGGAATTGCACGGCGACCGCGTCGGCATAGTGAGTTTCGCCGGGGCCGCCTTTTTGCAGTGTCCACTTACTACTGATTATGGAGCCGCCCGTATTTTCCTTAAAAATATCAATCCGGACGATATGCCTGTTCAGGGAACTGCCATCGGCGATGCGCTCGCCATGGCGCATCAGTTGCTCACCAGCAGTAAAGAATCCAGCGCCTCGCGCCTGGTGGTGCTGCTGACCGACGGTGAGGACCACGGCAAGCAGCTAGATGAAGCTCTATCGAAACTTGAAGCGGATAAAATTCCGATCTTTGTCGTCGGAATCGGCTCAGCTTCCGGCGAACCGATTCCCGAATACGGCGAAGACGGACATATGAGCGGCTACAAGAAGTCCAAAGAAGGAAAAACGGTAATGAGCCGCCTGAACGAACCGTTGCTGGCCGGATTGGCTGAAAAAAGCGGTGGGCGGTACGTAAGTCTTCAATCCGGTGGCTCGTTGTCGGAACTGCACGATTATGTCAAACGTATGCAGAAGCGCGAATTCGAATCGTCTCTTTACACTCAATACGACGAAAAGTTTCCATGGCTGCTGTGGCCGGCGTTTCTTCTGCTGCTGGCGGCGTCTTTCATCGACGAGCGCAGGGGCTCGCGGCTTCTGGGTTTGAGGTGACGGCAATGATGAAATACTTTATTTTACCGTTGTTGCTTTTCATATTCGTTTTCGGCTGTGCATTCGAATTGTTCGAGGGGCCCAACGATGACGTGGCGGCGGCCAATCTCAAATTTAGGCAACAGGAATATGAAGACGCAATAAAAGCATACGACGAAAGCATGAAGAATCTTGGCTCGAAGCCAGAATTGCATTACAACAAGGGCTGTGCTTTGTATAAATCCGGGCAGTACGAAGAAGCCATGAACGAGTTCCTGAAGGTTCTGACCGGCGCTGAAGACAGCCTTAAAGGGCGGGATTATTACAACATGGGCAATGCCCTTCTGCAACAGGGCAAGCTGCGTGAGGCTATCGACAGCTACAAACGCTCGTTGCGTGCGGCTCCAGGCGACAGAGACGCAATTTACAACCTCGAACTGGCGCAGCACATGCTGAAGCAGGCCGAAGAGCAGCAGAAGAATCAGCAGAACCAGGAAAAAAATCAGGAACAGCAGAATCAGGACCAGCAGCAGGATCAGGAAGACCAGGAAGATCAGGAAAATAACGAAAATAAAGATCAGCAGCAGAACAAGGAACAGCAGGAACAGAACGGAGAGAAGAAGCAGGAAGATCAGCCGCAGAGCGAGCAGCAGAAAGAGCAGCAAAATCAGGATAAACAACAACAGCAGCAACAGCAACAGCAA
>JAKQSH010000260.1 GCA_029570245.1 Deltaproteobacteria bacterium
GAGCAGATATTCCCATTCTCCGACGCGGCTGCGCTTGTAAAGCGAACGCAATTGAGCCGCCGCTGCGGATTGCTGAGCAGCGATTTTCTTCTGCCGTTCCGCCACTTCAGTTTCGAGCTTTTTTATTTCGGAATCTGCAGCACGGACCGATTCTACAGCCTTCTTTTCTTCTGCTTCCAGACGATCCATTTCGGATTCCAGTTTGTCTATCTCATCAAGAATGGATACGTCAGAGGCCGAAAGCTTATTACGGTCGAACTGTGAAGATGCAGATCGGTCTGCGGCGCTGGAAAATTCCGACCGGCAGACAAGGAAACTCAACAGCAGAAGAGAAATAATCAACAGGCGGTATGAGTCTTTTTTTCTTTTCATTGCTCAACGGTCTTCGATTCGTGTCGAACAATGGCAAGCAGGCTCCCTGCTCCGCCGATCACCGCGCCGGACAACAGTACGAGCAGAACAGTGGTTATGTCGAAAAATTGCAGACCTCGCACGCCGAATGTAGCAAAAAGCTCATCTTCAATAGCGGAAGCTCCCAGCTTGAACATTATGGCGACAGCGAAAACGGCAAGCAAGGCTCCGAAAAAGCCTTTGATAATTCCTTCAATAACAAAAGGCTTCCGTATGAAATCGGGGGTTGCTCCAACAAGTTCAAGTATGCCGACTTCGGTACGCCTTAACATTATGCTGTAACGGATGGTGCTGTACATAAGAAACAGGCAGGCTATAGTTATCGCCATGCCTATGATAATCTGCCCCCAGAAAAGCGAACTGCGCAAAACCGCCAGTTTCTCGAAAAGCTCCTTGCCGTAAACAACTTCTTCAACTCCTTCGAATTTTTCAAGCTCGCCGGAAATCTGCTGGAGAAATTCTTTTCCGGCGCTCCCGCCCTTTACAGTCGCTTCTATTGAAGCCGGAAAAGGATTAGTCTGCAGAGATACTAAAATGTCGGTTTCTTCCGGGAATTCCGACTGAAAACGCGCCAGTGCAGCTTCGGCTGAAATATAAACGACATCGGTTATTTCACTGCGGGCCCGTAAATGCGCTGTCAACTGCTGCGGCAGGTCCGGGTGGGAGTTGTCGGCGATAAAAGCGTAAATGCGCACACCTTGTGACCAGTTGGACGCCAGATTGTTAACATTGCCGGCCAGCAGCAGAAAAGACAGAAATATGCCGAAAACAACCGCAAGAACAGTAACTGTCATAATGGACGTGGAAGCATAACGCCTGAGCGATGAGACGGCACGCCGGAAAAAATAACTCAGACTGGCCATTTCAGTCTTCCTCCGGGCGACGTTTAAGTCTGACATTTACGGTCTGCTGTCGCATTAAGTCGTCAACCGCCGATTTAGGAACCAGCGGGCTGGCAGAATCCAAGACAATGCGCCCGCGCTCCAATCGCAATATGCGTCTTCCACTGTTCTCGTAAAGGCGCCTGTCATGCGTGGCGAGCAGAATTGTGGTGCCGCGCACGTTGGCTTCGAAGAACAGACGCAGGACATCTGCGGTGGTGTCTTCGTCAAGGTTTCCGGTCGGTTCGTCAGCCAGCAGAATCAGTGGCTCATTCACCAGCGCACGGGCAATGGCAATACGCTGCTGCTCGCCGCCGGAAAGCTGCAACGGCAGCATATTTGCACATTGCAGCAAACCGACATCCTTCAGGACTCGCTTTACTCTGTCTACAATCTCACTGCGCGGACGACCCAGAACTTCGAGTCGGACTGCAATGTTTTCAAAGACGGTACGATCATTCAGCAGTTTGAAGTCCTGGAAAACAACACCGATGCGACGGCGCATCATTGCGATGGCATGCCGGTTCATGCGAGAAACATTACGACCCATAATCAGAACCTGGCCGGAAGTGGCCGGTTCGTCACAGAACAGCAGCCTGAAAAGCGTAGTTTTGCCTGCCCCTGAAATACCGGTCAGGAAACAGAACTCACCCTTTTCGATCTTGAGGTTAAGATCGACCAGCACTTCACGGTCGTGGTAATACGACTTATAAACATGAAACAACTGGATCATGGGTGCAAATTCGCCATAGGCAATTTATTTTTCTGTCGCTTTTGCTGCGATATGCTTTACCATTTTTTCTATACGGACAAGACTTTCGTCGCGGCCCAGAATAACCAGGCTTTCGAAAATTCCGGGCGAAACCGTTGTTCCGGTAATGGCGATACGCACCGGCTGAGCGATTTTTCCCAGCTTCATTTCGAATTTCGCCATTGTATCCTCAAAAACCTTCTGAATGGATTCTTCTTTCCATTCAGGCAGTGCGCTCAAGCCATCGAAAATAAACTTCACCGGCTCGGCCAGATCGGATGTAAGAAATTTGGCATCGGCCTTTTCATCGTATGCGGCGGGGCGAGCAAAAAAGAATACCGCGCCGGAAGCCATGTCGAGCATGGTTTTGCTGCGCGTGTTGAGTTCTTTGATAATAGCCGGCAGACGCGGATCATCAGCGACATCGAGATTATGACTGCGTTTGAGTTCCGCTGCCAGCGCGGGAACCAGTTCCGCCGGCGGTGTGCTCTGGAGATACTGCTGACTCAACCATTCCATTTTGGAAGGATTGACAATGGAAGCTGATTTGGAAATAGCCTCGATGGTGAAATGCTCAATCATTTCTTCCAGTGTAAAGATTTCCTGATCGCCATATGCCCAGCCCAGACGTACAAGATAGTTGCGCAGCACCTGTGGCAGATAACCGGCGTCGCGCCATTCGGTAACCGCCACCGCACCATGACGCTTGGAATACTTCTTGCCGTCCGGCCCGTGAATCAGTCCCACATGCCCGAAACGCGGCGGCGTAAGTCCGAAAGCCTTGTATATATGAATCTGCAGGGCGGTATTGTTAAGATGATCGACTCCGCGCACGACATGACTGATTCCCATCAGGTGATCGTCAACAACCACACAGAAATTGTAAATGGGAGAACCGTCGGCGCGGGCGATGATGATGTCTTCCATTTCATCATTGGGAAATTCCACATGCCCCTGAATCATGTCCTCAACGACACAGATTCCTTCTGTGGGCATCTTGAAACGAATTACATAAGGCTGATCCGCCGGCCAGTCAGCCGGGCCTTTGTCGCGCCAGCGGCGATCGTATGCGGTTTTTGTCTGACCGCTCATTTTCAGTTCACGCATGGCCTCAAGTTCTTCTTTGGTGGCATAGCAACGATACGCCAGACCGGCGTCAAGCGCTTTCTGCACCCACTGACGATAAATCGGAGTACGTTGCGACTGAAAATACGGCCCGTTGGGTCCGCCTTTGTCGGGACCTTCGTCCCAGTCGAGGCCCAGCCAGCGCATGCCGTCCAGAATAACGTTGGTGGCTTCGTCGGTGGAACGTTCGGTATCCGTATCTTCTATGCGGAGAATGAATTCACCTTTGTTGTGACGGGCAAAAAGCCAGTTGAAGAGCGCCGTTCTGGCGCCGCCGATGTGCAGAAACCCTGTCGGGGAGGGAGCAAAACGAACACGTACTTTATCCATGATATGCCTCACAAAGCGCAGTTTTACTTATAGAACAACAAGAGGCTACTTCATACCAGAGCAAAGTCAAAGCGTCAATAACATGCGGTAAATTAAATGTAAAAAGGCAGAGTGGGAAAAATCATTCAAGAATGAATTTGCCAGAGCGCCCGCAAATTGCTAGATTCTAACGCCGGATTAACACAGGCCGAACAATGATCGGAGTTGAAAATGAGCGAGCTTCAGAAATATCTGATCGATTTCATGCACAAAGTGCTGGACAGAGTTGGAGGACGCGAAGCCGGCAGCAGGCAGGAAAAAATCGCATCCGAGATGGTCGAAGCCGAATTCAGCAAATACTGCGACGAAACCATAAGCGAGCCTTTCACCGTTGCCCCACGCGCATTTCTGGGGTTCATGCCATGGATAGTAGTCACCTACTGGGTTTCACTTATCGTATACTGGAATACCCCGCTTATTTCACTGCTGCTTATGTCGGTCGCGCTGGTGGTCTTCATCGAACAGTTCGTGCTCAGCCATCCGTTCCTTGATCCACTATACAAAAAAAGCGAAAGTCGTAACCTGACAGGTATAATCAAACCTTCCGGTGAAGTCAGGCAGCGCCTATTCTTCAATGCCCATGTGGATTCGGCCTATGAATTCACCATCTGGTACATATTCAAAGGCGCCAACATAATATTCATGGTGGCTGGAATCCTGGCGATTTTCTATATGGAAATTCTAGCCATCATAAAAGTCGTCTTCGATCTGGCTGGGCATGGCGACAAACCCTTCCTGACCACGATGGGATATATTGCCGTAGCGCTGGTGCCCTTCACGATTCCATTCCTGTTTTTCGTATCCAGACGCGTTGTTCCAGGCGCATCCGACGATCTTTCGGGCGTCGCCACAATGATAGGAATCGCCAGACGCGTCAAAGAAATGAAAGACAGAGGAGAACTGCCGAAACATACCGAAATCCGTTTTCTGGCTCTTGGCTCCGAAGAAGCCGGGTTGCGCGGATCAATTGCCTATGTAAAACAGAATTCGCACCTTCTTAAAGATTGCAAAACGTACAACGTAACATTCGAAGGCATAGAAGCGCCTGATAAAATGCGCGTAATCACTCACGAGTTTTTCAAGGCGAAGCATTCGAAAACACTGGAGAACATGCTTTTCGACATCTCCAGACGCAATAACTGGTTCCTGCGCACCGACGTTATTCCCTTCGGCGGCACCGATGCATCGACATTTACACAGGAAGGCGTCGAATCGACATGCCTGTTGGGAATGAACACCCAGCCCTGGCCAATCAACTATCATACCCGTCGTGACACAATGGAATACGTCACGCCGGAAGGCCTCGAACGTGCAGTGGATTTCGGTGTTGAGCTGCTTAAAGACCTGGACGCGAAAGCGGAAAAACAGTAAAAAAACATATCCGTAAAAAAATCGCCGTGCGGTTTTTTACCGGCGGCGTTTTTTTATCAAGTTACCGGATTTATTGCTGAAGAAACGATGCGGGAGTCTCCACCAGAAACAGATTGATTCCACGAGTATCATCACAATAACGCGAAACCACTGCATATTTATCGTCCGGTGTTAGGACTGCGTTCTGAAGCTCCCCTTCCAGATCGACATCAACGCGGGTCCGGTGATCGCGGGAAACGAATGAAACTTTTTGCGCTTCAAGCATGTGCGTCACATAGAAGGAATTATCCTCACTCAGACTGAAATAAGCGTCGCCATTTCCGATAAACGCCAGCTTGGCATGCCTGTCAGCCACATCATATTCGTCCACACGGAAAATCATGGATTCAGGGTCTTCAAAGCGAAAAAACAGGCTCAAACGCCCGGATTTCTTCCACCACATGTCCTCCAGAAAGGCCCGCGCTCCAAGATCGTGAACAATCGGCACCGATTCGCCGCTTGCAAGATCGGCGACATAGGCTTTATATGAAAAATCATCCGCCGACGGCATATTTCCGGGAGCAAAAGCGGGAGTATCAACTGCCATATATGCCAGACTGCGCCCGTCAGGCGAAACTGAAATTCTGGAAGGAACGGCCTTCAGATTTTTAAGGGGAGCCGGAATCAGTTTTCCATCAATGCATACTATAGGCAGATTGCTTTTATCTTTTGCGAAAATCGCACCACCGGAACCTATATATGAAACTTCGGTAGCATCGGCCAGTTCTTCAATTTCATGTTCGCGCGGTTTGTGCGGATTCGAAAAATCCAGCTCAAAAACACGGCGCATCCACAACCCGCCACGCTCACGCACATCCTGCCCAGTCGGAGGATAATTTCGCAATATCAGCATCTTGCGATCACTGAAACTGAAACTCAACTCACCGTCTTCGAAAGTTCCGGCGGTAAGACGCAAGGCCGGACCGGCTGAAATTTTCATGTCCGAGGCGTTTTTTTCGCAGGCCGCCAGAAACGAGATAACAGCCAGAAGGAAGATAATTGTTCTGAATCTCTGAAAAATATCATACATTGCTTGACAAATGCGCTTTCACCTGTTAAACAAACTCACCGCTGCACGAGGTTTGATTCAGTAACCTTCCGGTTTGCTGGACACGCCTGAGACAGCTGTTTTCCTTGCGCTTCGAACGGCTGGCAATATAGCAGCCGGGGCTATTAAACACAAGTTAATCGCATCGAATAAGGTAAGAAATGCAGGCATTAGAGGTTAAAGTAATCAATGACGTAGAGAAGGCGCTGCGCGTTCTGAAGAAGAAAATGGCGCAGGAGGGAGTCTTCAAAGAACTGAAGAAAAGACGTTTCTATGAGAAACCTTCAGTGAAGAAAAAACGCAAAAGAGAAGAAGCTGAGCGTCGTCGCCGCAAAAACTTCTCGCGCTACGTCGGTTAAGCGTTTCTTGTTTCTCATCTTCGCAAGAGCTTCTTTATTACTGAAATAAAGCCGGGCCTTCTATGGCCCGGTCTTAATTTGGAGGAGCTTTGGACATGGCGGAAATAAAGCGCATTCTGATTACAGGTGGAGCTGGTTTTCTGGGTCTGCACTGTGCCAATACCTGGGCAGATCGCGGTCTGGAAACAATGACGCTTCTGGACATCGCCGGTTTTGACGAGACGGAATATCCCAAAAACGCCAAACTCATCAAAGGTGATGTGCGCGATGTCGCATTGATGGACAAGCTGTTTGCGGAAGACAGATACGACCTTGTGGTTCATGCCGCAGCCGCCCTGCCCCTCTGGCCCAAAAAAGAAATTTTCAGCACCAATGTAGACGGAACTCGCGTTACGCTTGAAATCGCACGCAAACACAAAGTGCCGCGCGTCGTTTTCATTTCGTCAACCGCCGTTTATGGAGTACCCAAGCGGCATCCGCTCTACGAAAGCGACCCGATGGTGGGTGTAGGCGCATACGGCGAAAGCAAAATACGCGGCGAGGCCGTTTGCCGCGAATTCCGCAGCCCTGATTTGTGTGTTCCCATCATTCGTCCTAAAACATTCATCGGCCCCGAACGCCTGGGCGTTTTCCAGATTCTGTACGACTGGGTCGAGTCCGGCGTGCGCATTCCAATGATTGGCTGGGGTAACAATCCATATCAGCTCATGGACGTAGCCGATCTGGTCGAGGCGATCTGGCTGGTGGGGACACATCCCGACACTGCCAAAGTCAACCAGGAATTCAATGTCGGCGCAATGGAATACACCACGGTCCGTCAGGATGTCGGCGCGTTGTGCGAATACGCAAAAACCGGGTCGAAACCGCTTGGCACACCGGCAATGCCCATAAAAACAGCCCTGATGATTTTCGAAGCCCTGAAACTCTCGCCGCTGTATAAGTGGATTTACGGCACCGCCGACAAGGAAAGCTTCGTATCGACCGAAAAAAT
>JAKQSH010000269.1 GCA_029570245.1 Deltaproteobacteria bacterium
TGCTGGTAAGCCATGAAATGTCCATCAATGCAGTCAATTACTCCCTGGCGCGCGACCGGCTGGTTCTGCTTACCTCGCAGAAAGACGCTGCAACCGAAGAACCCGGCCCCGACGACATTTTCCGCGTCGGTTGCGCCTGCATGATTATGAAAATGCGCAAGCTCCTGGATGGCCGTCTGAAGATTCTGGTGCAGGGCATGACAAAATGCCGCATCACCGGCTTTGATATTCAGGCAAGTGTTCTTCTCGGACGCACCGAGGTGCTTGACGACGAAATACTCACCGACGACGAAAACATCGAGACGGAAGCTCTAGCCCGCGCCGTCAAAGAGAACATGGAAAAAATCATCAGTTTCGGAAAATCAATTTCATCAGACATCATGCCTATACTGGAGTCAATCGAAGACCCCGGCAGACTGGCCGAGCTGGTGGCATCGAACATTCTCAGCAACGTCAACGAGGCCCAGGAAATTCTCGAGATTGCAAATCCCCTTTCGCGGCTGAAAAAGGTGAACGAGTACCTCACAAAAGAAGTTCGCGTACTTACCATGCAGGCCGAAATTCAGAACATGGCCAAAGAGGAAATTTCAAAAACACAGCGTGAATATTATCTGCGCGAACAACTGCGCGCCATTCGCGAAGAGCTGGGAGATATCGACTCGAAATCCGAAGAAGTGGAAGACCTGAAGACCAAGATCGAAAAATCCCGGATGCCCGAAGCAACAGAAGCCGAGGCAAAAAAACAGCTCAAGAGGCTGGAATCGCTCAACAGCGATTCCGCTGAAGCCGGGGTAATCAGAACCTATCTCGACTGGCTGGTTGACATCCCCTGGAGTAAAAAATCGGAAGACCGCATCGACATTAAAGAGGCACGGCGCATCCTTGACGAAGATCATTATGATCTTGACTTCGTTAAAAAGCGCATCCTCGAATACCTGGGTGTACGCAAACTGAAAAGCGATCACAAGGGGCCGATTCTGTGCTTCGCCGGACCGCCGGGAGTAGGAAAAACTTCGCTTGGAAAATCAATCGCCCGTTCCATCGGACGTTCTTTTGTCCGCATGTCACTTGGTGGAGTGCGTGACGAAGCCGAAATTCGCGGACATCGCCGCACCTATGTCGGCGCCATGCCCGGCAAGATAATTCAAGGATTGAAAACCGCCGGAACAAACAACCCTGTATTCATGATCGACGAACTCGACAAGCTCGGTTCCGATTTTCGCGGCGATCCATCTTCGGCGCTGCTTGAAGTGCTTGACCCCGAACAGAACCACAGCTTTGTGGATCACTACATAAATCAGCCATTCGACCTGCGCGACGTGATGTTCATCGCCACGGCCAACATGCTCGAAACCATACCGGCACCACTGCGCGACAGACTCGAAATAATCATGCTGCCCGGCTATTCCGGTGAAGAAAAAACGCACATTGCCCGCAAGTTCATCATACCGAAACAGATATTCGAAAACGGACTCAAGCCGGAGCAGATAAACATAACCTCCAATGCTCTTAAAGAAGTCATCCACAACTACACGCGCGAATCCGGCCTCAGAAATCTTGAACGCCAGATCGGATCGCTCTGCCGCAAAGTGGCACTCGAAATCGCCGAAGGCAAACGCCAGAAATGGACAATCACCAGCAACACAGTCGAAAAGCTTCTGGGACCTCCGAGCTATTCGGGTGTGGAAGAACAGGAAGAAGAAGATCAGATCGGCGTGGCCGCAGGACTGGCCTGGACTCCGGTCGGCGGAGAAATCCTCTTTGTCGAAGCCCGCAAAATGAAAGGCGGCGGAGAACTTCTGCTTACAGGACATCTCGGCGACGTAATGAAGGAGTCGGCGCGGGCTGCATTAAGCTACCTCAAGTCGAAATGTGAGGATTACGGAATCGAAGAAGAAACTTTTTCGAAAAACCAGATTCATATTCACGTTCCAGCCGGAGCCATTCCCAAAGACGGTCCGTCTGCCGGCGTAACCATAGCCAGCACAATTTTCTCTGTGCTTACAGGGCGCAGAATACGCCGGGATGTTGCAATGACCGGAGAATTGACACTTACCGGAAAAGTTCTTCCAATAGGCGGACTGAAAGAAAAGATTCTGGCGGCACTGCGCGCAGGCATACACGACATTGTCATGCCGTACAAAAACCGCAAAGACCTGCAGGATATTCCGGCTCACATCCGACGACAGATTCACCCGATTCTGGTTAAAAACATCGACGAAGTTTTTGAAGCCGTAATAAATTCGCAAGACAAAGAATCAATGAAGAAAAACTGAACATCTCCCCTTTCTGCGATAAAAAAACCCCTCGCAGCGATACTGCGAGGGGTTTTGCACTCATGGAGTTCAGAAAAAAACTCAGAACAGATCGTAAACTGTACGATCACGCAGATGTTCGTACAGTTCTGTCTTCATCGTCATTGTATCCAGTGCGTAATCGAAGGTCATTCTGCTCATGGCTCTGGTGTTTTTTGCGAACTCCGCATCGTCGCCCAGCGCAGTATTGGCGCATATCTGGCGAACGTTTTCCATCACGCGACGCAGGCGTTCGTACACAACGATTTTTGTAAGCGCAATGGCGATCTTCGATTTTTCTTCCCCAAAATTTTTCGCCATCTTCAGCGTGCGCAACAGAGAAGAATCTGCGGCGTAAACATCCATCATCACGTCGGCTATAAGACGCAGCAGAATCTGATTTTCTTCGAGGAATTTCGGGTTGGCCATGGCCTTCTGAGCCGGCACGCCGATGCCGAAAGTGGCCCATTTGCGCATGACTTCAACAGCCGTGATTTCACGCCC
>JAKQSH010000304.1 GCA_029570245.1 Deltaproteobacteria bacterium
GAACCGTCAGGGCTGGGGCAGCCGTGCCATGGATTACGTGAATCCGTTCTAAGGAGGACTCATGGGCCGCAGAATTTTCAACATACTGCTTGCGCTGCTTGTGCTGACCTCGCTGTCCGGTCTGGCCGACGCCGCACGTATAAAAGACATAACCCACGTAAAAGGCGTGCGCAGCAACCAGCTTATCGGTTACGGTCTGGTTGTGGGACTCAACAAAAGCGGCGATTCGCAGGATGTTCAGTTTACCTATCAGTCTCTGGCCTCCATGCTGTCGCGCATGGGCGTCAAATTCGACCACAAGCAGATTCGTCCGCGCAACGTGGCGGCGGTGGTCGTAACAGCCGATCTGCCGGCTTTCGCCAACGCCGGTTCGCGTCTGGACGTTGTTGTTTCGTCCATAGGCAACGCCAAAAACCTTCAGGGCGGCATGCTGCTTATGACCCCGATGAAGGGTGTGGACGGCGAAATATATGCACTGGCGCAGGGTGCGCTTTCCACGGGCGGCTACTCGTTCTCGTCCCAGGGAACGGAAGTTCAGAAGAACCATCCCACCGTGGCGCGCATTCCGGGCGGCGCAATCATCGAACGTGAACTTCAGATCGACCTGAACACCAGAGACGAAATAATGCTTTCGCTTCTGAACATGGATTTCACCACTGCCGACCGCGTGCGCGAAGCCATAGACAATTATCTGGGCGGACCGTTCGCCAGCTGCCGCGACGGCGGTACGATTTCCGTCAAGGTTCCAGAAGAATACAACGACCGCGTCGTCTCGCTGATAGCCAAAATCGAGAACCTGCAGGTTTCGACCGACAGACGCGCCAGAGTGGTTCTCAACGAGCGCACCGGAACCGTCATAATGGGTTCTGACGTGCGCGTTTCGACCATAGCCATTTCGCACGGCAGTCTGAAAATTCAGATAAGCACCACCAATCAGATTTCTCAGCCAAATCCGTTTTCTACTGGACGAACCATGGCGACCAAAGAATCGGATGTAAACGCCGAGGAAGAAGAGTCGAAGCTGGTTATTGTTGAGGCAGGCGTATCAATAGGCGACGTTGTTACGGCACTGAACGCCATCGGGGCTTCTTCGCGCGACCTGATAGACATTCTGCAGGCGGTCAAATCCGCCGGCGCGCTGGAAGCCGATCTGGAAATACTGTAACGGCAACGGCGGCTTGAAGGATTCCGGCCGCTCATCGACAGAGGACAGGGAAGATGAAGATAACGGACCCGCAAGCGACATTGAATATGAGCCAGAACGAAAACATCCTGGCTCGTGCGCAGGAACTTGCGACTCAGACGCTTAAAACCGAATACACCCCCGAAGAGCGTCAGCGTCTGTCTGATTCTTCCCAGGAATTCGAAGCCATGCTGGTCAACCTGATGATTTCGGAAATGCGCAAAGGCATGGTTTCCGAAGAAGGTCAGGAAGGGCTTTTTGAAGATTCGCAGACCACCAAGGTTTTCCGTTCGATGCTGGATTACGAATATTCCAAGGCTCTGGCCGATCACGAAAACCTCGGTCTGGCCGAACAGATCATGGATCAGTTCGGAATTCCGACAGAAAACGGTACTTTCCGTCTGCAGGCGCCTGACGACATAGCGCATCCCGGCCTTTCACCGCTGTCTGCCATAGCTTCCATGCTGCCCACGCATCCAGAAAGCGCTTCTTACGGTGACGGAAAATTCCTGCGTCCGGCGGCTGGAGTGGTAAGCAGCGGATTCGGCATGAGAATTCATCCGCTGACTCACAAATATCAGATGCATCAGGGTGTGGATATCGCCATGCCGACCGGCACGCGCATTCATGCCGCAGAATCGGGCCGCGTGACCTTCGCCGGTCACAAGGACGGCTACGGAAAAGTTGTAATCATGGAGCACGCCGACGGATATCAGAGTGTTTACGGACACTTGAGTGATATAGGAGTAGAGGCTGGCGACGTGGTGCGTCGTGGTGAAACCATTGGATTGTCTGGAAACACAGGGCGGTCAACCGGACCGCATCTGCACTTTGAAATTTTGAAAGATGGCAAGCGACTGGACCCGGAAGGTCAATGGTAGGTTTCTGAGTCGGTAAAACGGGCCTTCTTTGCGTCAGTTTCCGGTTAAAACCGTGAAAAAGGGAAAAATTTGCCTGGCGATGCAGATTTTCTTAAAGTTTTTCAAGGTTAAGGCCGAACTAATAGCTGACGGAGTACTGTGCGGCAACTCTGCACAGAGGGAAAGGAGGCCGGAATGAAGGTTTCCGACATCAAGACAAATCAGATTCAGGCCACTGAGCTGTATAAAACCAACACCCGAGCTTCGGTCGAAGCCCCGTCCGGTGTTGAAGGCATAAAACCGGACGAGGTCGTCATATCCAGTCGCGCGGTGGAAATGTCCTCCGCAGTCTCAAAGGCCCTTGAAGTCGAGGATATCGACCAGGAAAAAGTCGCTGCCATCAAGGAACAGGTCTCTAGCGGGACCTACAAAATCTCTCCTGAAGACCTCTCGAAAGCGATAATGAAACATCTGTTTTATTTCGGAGAGCCGGAGATGGGGGAAGGAGAGTAAGATGGTGGTGATTAATGGAAAAACAGACAAAAAGGACGGTATTCGAACTTAAGGTCGTCGTCGAGCAGGAACTTGGCCTGCTGGAGTCCCTCCTTGAGCAGATGCAGATCGAAAGAGAAGCGCTGCTCGAATTCAAGCCCGATCAGCTGGTAGAACTCAATAAACGCAAAGAACTGTTGATACTCCAATTGAATTATCTGGAGGAAAACCGTCTGCGCGTGTCTGCCCGCATCGCCAAAGCGCTTGATATTCCCGA
>JAKQSH010000305.1 GCA_029570245.1 Deltaproteobacteria bacterium
GAAGGCGAGGGCGAAGGCGAAGGTGAAGGCGAAGGCGAGGGCGAGGGCGAAGGCGAAGGCGAAGGCGAAGGCGAGGGCGAGGGCGAGGGCGAGGGCGAGGGCGAAGGCGAAGGTGAAGGCGAAGGCGAAGGCGAGGGCGAAGGCGAAGGCGAAGGCGAAGGTGAAGGCGAGGGCGAGGGCGAAGGAGGAGGCGAGGGCGAAGAAGAGGATGATGGTGCCGCCTGCAATTCTTCTTCCGGCTTCGGCGGTGGAATGATCCTTGCCGGTTTGTTCCTCGGTCTGTTTGCTATAAGACGCAGAGGCGAAGCTTAAAAGTTTTCCTGCTTGTAAAACGAAAGGGAGGCCGATGTGCCTCCCTTATTTTATTGCTGCATGATCTGTATTTTAATTCAGGCGTCCGAAATCGTCTTCGATACGGAAAATATCGTCTTCGCCCATATATGCACCGCGCTGTATTTCGATAAGCACCAGGTTTTCGGTGCCGGTGTTATGCACCCGATGCAGCGCGCCGCGCGGAATGTCGATTGATTCGCCGCGTTTCATGTCGAGATGACGATCTCCGATTGTTACAAGGCCGCCCCCGGACACGATGTGCCAGTGTTCGCTGCGCTGTTTGTGGTATTGCAGGCTGATGCGCCGTCCCGGCCACACTGTGATGCGTTTTACCTTATAATCGCTTTCCTCAAGGAGAACTTCGAATTTTCCCCAGGGTCTTTCTTCTGTCATCATTCCCTCATGTGTCCGGCCATGTTCAGGCCAAACTATCAGAACAGAGCTGATTTTTACCAGAAAAAAATGAAGATTTCCATTACAGGCAGAAACAGACCTTTTTGTGTTCAAATTGAAAACTTACGCAGAACTTGTTTAACAAAAAATATAAAATATGCTATAAATTTATGCATTCTGCACCTGAATGTACTTCTTATGCGTGTTTTTTTGCGTGTTCTGCTGTTTTTCAGGGCTTTTTCAGGTGGCGGATGAATAACGGCAAAATCCATCAGAGCCGTAAGACGCTGCAACTGCGCTTTACAACTCTGACATAATTGTCGTCAAATGTCGTCGGTTTTGTGAAATGTGCAATCTCTGATTTATCTAACGTGCTGTAATGTCTATAATAAATTCGTAGATGGCTGTTTTGGGTACGAATTTTGCTACGTTTAAAACGAAGACTTTAGCGGAGTTTTGATTGATGCGTCATTTCTGTTTTACATATTTCCTGATTCTTCTGCTGGCAGCGCTCAGCAGCGCCTGCGGCACGGAATCGTCCGGTTCTGCAGCCGATACCGCAGACGGCGACCTGGTGCAGGATGGAGATATGTTTTCAGATGGCGATTCGGCAGTCGCCGGAACCTGTTCTTCCAGTGAGGACTGCGAAGACGGACTGATCTGCGACCCTGTTACAGGCGTCTGCAGCGAGCCGGAATGTCGGCAGGACGCGGAATGCAGAGAACTGTATGATGACGAAAGTTATTGTTCTGACGAAGGATTCTGTGTAAACGGCACATGTTTCGGCTCTCAGGACTGTTCTCACGGCACCTACTGCTCAACCGGATACTGTCGGCCTCTTCCGACCTGTGATCGTATAGCCGACGCTCGTATCATGACCTCTTTGCCTCTTATCAGAGCAGGAAAAGAGGTTGGATTGAAAGCTGCGGCATACGATGATCAGGGCGTTGTCCTGCCGTCGCTGAATGGCCTTAAGTTCGAGTGGGAGTCGATGAATTCGGAAATTGTGGCTGTGGATGCCATAACCGGAGTCGCGACCGGTGGCAAGCTGAGCGGAACCACTACTATAATGATGCATCTGAGATATTCCGATCCTGCCTGTGCTCCATATGAAATAACGGACACCATGTCCATGCAGAATTTCGCCGCTTACGACGAAGGCGTCAGGGTGGTTGTTATTGATTCTGCAAGCGATCAGCCGGTCGGCGGGGCGGTCGTAAGCCTGAATGGCGTCAATGTCATCACGTCTTCCGACGCCGACGCCGGAGTCGCACTTTTCGAAGGTGCAGAAGCTCCTTATACTGTTCATGTTTTCCATGAGCATTACCACTATTTTTCGATAATCGGCATAAGCGGCAAAGACATTCTGATTCCGCTTGAGGCTTTCGACGGTCCCAATCGCTCCGCCGGAATCAGGGGCAATCTGGATTATTCCGGTCTTGATGAGAAGCCGGAAGGCTCTTACAATTTCGGCATTGCCGGAACATCATTTTCCAACAGTCTCATCTCCTCACCGGTTGATATGCTGTTCTCCTCTCCGGTCCTGAAAAATATTCCGCTGGGAATGCTGAATCAGGAAGAATCGCTTCTGCCGTCTAATATCGAGCTGTTCGGGGATACTTCCAATTCGGCTGTTTCATCATCCTATCTGGCTGATGGGCGTAGCGGGTTGTCGGTGGCCTGGGCCTGGGCCGGTTTCATTCCGACAGAAGACGTAAAAGAAGTTCTCAGCGCTTCTCTGGACAACGAATGGGATGCATGGGGTGCGTTGCTCTTTGCGACTCTGAGCTTCTCGGAGAATTTTTACCACGGTATGCTTGCAGATGTCGAATTGCAATCGGCTTCGATGGTTCCTGACAACGGCAGTTTCAACAAGCCTCCATACGACCGCTCGGACCTTAACGGAAACGGCGACCCGGAAGACCTTATTCCTGATTACCATTATTATACCGATCTCGGCTCTTCCCTTAAACCTGAAAAACCCATGAACAGGCGCATAAAAGTCAGTCCCGGATTTCTCCCGACTTTCGGTCAGGACCACCTGGACGGAACGCTTGTCGTGCTTGGTTCTAATCTTCCGGGTGGAGACTTCATTCCGCTGGGGGTGGGAGTCGGAGACGAGAGCGTGACACTTCGCGACGATGACGATTCCGAAGGCGATAATGCTGAAATCATTGTTAATTTTACACCTTACTATGGCGGGCTGAGCGACAGATATACTCTTATTTCATATGCTGTTCCAGCCAGTAAGTCTCAGGAAAGTCTTGCCAGCGGACCGGTTCATTCTGCGGTCATTCATCGTTTTTCAGGCAAAACAAAATCGGTGAAACTTCCAGATTATCTGGATATCGTGCCGTTCGCCTCGTATGACGAATCTTCACGAACAGTTATAATCTACGCCGGTGAAGGCGCGGATATGTATCGTGTGGTTTTCAGCTCCAACGGCAGACGCTGGGACCTGCTGGCGGATACAGGCTATCTGAAGGAACTGGATATGATGGAACTGACTCTGCCTGTTCCGGTTTCGGACGACCCGTGCGGCTCCAGCATGTCGGTTTATGCTGTCGATCTGTCGGAGAATTACAGCCTGGACAGTCTGGCTGCGTTCGACGACAAAACGCTTCTGGGCGTGGATCAGGTGACGGACAGAATATCCGTTTACAACTATTCGAAGAAAAAGAAATAATCCTGTTCGGAAGGCCGCCGGACAAGCTTATTTTAGTATTTTGGTTGACAATCGGGTGTTTTCTGGGGTAGACATTATCAAATCCTTTAACGGGTGTTTTTTTTGAGGTAGGAAGAACTTCGAACTGGCAGACTTGGTTGAAAACGCGTTATGGGAGTTGTCTATCTCGTTATTGTTAACTGTAGGTTGTTTGGAAGACAAAACTAAAAGGAGGAATCGGATGAGAAAAGAAAAGCTTATGATGCTGCTTCTCGTCGTTTTCGCCAGCTTGATGCTCATGTTCAGCGTGGGTTGCGGCGGCGGTGATGACGGCGCCG
>JAKQSH010000326.1 GCA_029570245.1 Deltaproteobacteria bacterium
AGCATCGACCAGTTCGGCCTGCTCTTTCAGATCGACTACAAGTTCCTGGACGACTCACTCTTCGTCGGAGCCGAATGGGGCATGGCATCCGGCGACCCGTACCACGGCGATTCCGGCAACGGCTACGATGTCGGCTTCGGCGTCGATCCATACTTCGACCGTCAATTCTCGGACACGCGTTATCAGCGCACCAAATACAGTGCAAAAAAAGAAGACCGCTCCATCAACAATTTCCGCTTCGACCCGGATCACCATGTTGATATGATTCTGTACCGCGAAATTCTGGGCACGGTTTCAGGCGCCACATATCTCAAACCCTCGCTGCAGTACAACATCACGCCCGCCATCGGCGCACGCCTCGACCTCATTTTCTCGTGGGCAATGGAAGCCGATTCGACTCCGAGCTATTACCACATGAAATACGAAAGCATCGAAGACGTTAAAGACGGCCTGCCGGTCAAGCGTCTCACATCGAAGTGGCTGGGAGCTGAAATCGACGTGGACGTGTTCTACCGCAGCTTCGACGGCTTCGGCACGGGCCTGCAATACGGCGTATTCTTCCCCGGCAGCGCCTTCGGTTACTGGGACGAAGACTACGTCAACAGCGACGGCGAAGAAGTTCCGACCTGGTTCGACGCGCCCAACGTGGCACAGTCGGTTCAGTGGAGAATGTTCATCGAATTTTAAACGAGTGTAACTTAAACGCGAATGCGCAAATCAAAAGCCCGGCGGAATGCCGGGCTTTTTTTGATTTCATTTCAGAAAATTACATCCAATCTTTCCTTGCTTTTCTTTTTTAGTTTGTAGGTCGGATTAAATTTTAATCCGACAATATTCTCCTGTATTCCTTCCTGTTTTTGACGTATTATCAAAGCATGAAATCATTGAGGCGTTATTATGTTGAAGGTGGGTCATATTTTTTCACCCTTGTGTCCCATAATCGTCGGCCGATTTTTTGCGACACGGCTTTTCGTGCGGCCTTGCGCTCTTCAATCGAGCATGTTCGAGAACAGCATCCTTTCTGCATTGTAGCGTGGGTATTGCTGCCTGATCATCTGCATTGCATCTGGTCGCTTCCCCAGGACGACGCCAAATATTCCATACGATGGAGTTTGATAAAAAGGAGTGTATCTTTTCAATTAAGAGATTCCGATTGGTTTCGGGAAACCGGACAGCTATGGCAAAATCGGTTTAGGGAACATTACATCCGTGATGAAGCGGACCTTGAAAAACATTTTGATTACGTTCATTTCAATCCAGTTAAACATGATTTTGTTGAGAATCCCGTCGATTGGGAGTGGTCAACGTATCATCAATATGCAAAAATTGGTTATTACACGGATATCAAGGGCCCGAAAGATGTGGATATGGATAGAGAATAACGAAAATGTCGGATTAAAATTTAATCCGACCTACGAATTTTTCATCCACTGGTTAACCTGTGGTGCTTTGTATCCGACAGCATAAACGAATCGGGGCCGCGCAAAGCGCGGCCCCGATTCGTTTATTGGTGCATATATCAGGTTTTCTGCGGATTAAAAGTCGTCCGCCTGGTTGTTGTGAGCATAAAGCGCGGCTTCATAATTGGTCTGAATGCTGGCGTCTTCGCGGGCTGCGTCCATCCAGCTCTTGAATGCCTGGCGTCCGAATTCGCCGGCCATCTGATCGACAGTTGTACGCTTTGATGTTTCAAAATCGGCGTCGTTCGGTTCGATCTTCTCGACCAGCTTTATAACGAAGCAGTCGCCGTTTTTGCCGACATAAACCTGCTCGCCCAGCGGCTTTTCGAGAGTAAGCTTCCAGGCGGCGTCAAACACGGAAGCTTCCGTTCCGATGCGCGGAATATATTTGGTGGCAGTACGCGTAAAAGGTCCGGTCTTTTCGGACTTGAGCGCATCGGGATCAGGAGCCGGAGCTTCGGCGGGTTCAGCCTCATTGTTAGGCACTTCGGGCGCGACCGGGTTTGCGGCGGCCAGGAGTTCTTCAAAGGTTTTGCCTTCCTTGACACCGGCCAGGAACTGCTCGGCTTCCTTTTTGACGACTTCGGAAGCGCGTTTCTGAGCGACCAGCTTGCGGGCGATTTCTTCTTTGACTTCATCCAGCTTTTTCGAGAAAGCTTCCTTTTTGTCTTCCAGCTTCAGAACATGCCAGCCGAAACGTGTTTTGACAGGATCGGAAACATCACCGACCTTCATGGAGAATGCAGCTTCTTCAAAATCTGGAACCATGGCCCCGCGACCAAAATATCCAAGATCGCCGCCCTTTTCCTTGTTCGAAAGGTCCTCAGAGTTGGCTTTGGCTAGAGCTTCAAAAGTTTCGGGTTTCTGCTTTGCCATTTCGGCGATGGAGTCGATTTTTTCGCGGATACTCTTCTTGGTTTCCTCATCGGCGTCTTCCGGCTCGCGCAGCAGAATATGACGCACATGAACCTGCTCTTCCTTTTCGAACTCGAATTTGTTGGTGTTGTAATATTCTTCGATTTCCGGCATGCTGTCGGCTATGAATTTCTGCACGTCTTCGGCGCTGACTTCAACGTTATTTTCTCCACGCGAGGCTTTGAAACGAACGAACTCAAGACCAATCTTTTCCTGATCGAGAGCCCATTCGGATTTTGCGAAATTCTCGGAAATTACCGGTCCGTTGTTGAGGAAGCTGCGGACGCGTTCTCCCATCATGTCGCTGAAGCGTTTCTGCTCATAACGGGTAACGCTCATTTTGTAGTAGTAGTTCACCATGCGGCGGTAAAGGTCTTTCGAAAACTTGCGGCTGTCTTCCTCGCCTTCACGGAAGGAAGGGTCTTCGATAATGGATTTCGCCACTTCTTCTTCTGAAATGAAAAGACCCATATCGTGACCGGCCTGGGCCAGCAGCATGTTGTCGATGATCTGCTCCATGGCCTTGTCTTTAAGCTTGTATTCTTCGGCCTTCTCGTTGTTGAACTGCGGATCGAAGCGCTGATAGTAGCTGTAGAGCTGATCGTAATAGAAGCTCCACTCGCCGATGGTGATGGCTTCACCGTTCACACGTCCCGCGATGGGCTGCGAGGTGCTGCAACCGCGACGTCCGGGTCCGAACTCGAACGCGAAAACAACGATGATGATGCCGAACAACAGGGTAATCAGCATCGAATTTGAGTGCTCACGCATAAACTGCATATTCATTGTGCCGGCTCCTTCTTGCCTGTTTACTCCACAATAGGAAACTTGGGAGAAGAACATAATAAAGAGCGAACAAAAACGCAACTTTAATTCATAAATTCACATAAAAGGGTAAAAAAAAGCGATGCTGGAAGGAGAGAGAACATCTGTTTTTCAGCACAGAGCCTTTTTCAGAATAAAATCGACACGGCAATTACCTTTTGGCTCGGATTTGATTTCGAATGCCCCCTGATGAATTTCCTGTACCAGAAATCTTGCGGCGGAGATCAGAAGAGCATCGGAAGAAACCGACTTGATGTTGGCATTGCAACTGACTGAAACTTTTATGTGTTTATCCGATTTTTCCGTGCTTGAAATTTTCAGATAGGGAACAAACAATTCATCGTTCAGAGACGCCTTGTGCATTTCAAGGCAACATTGTTTGAGCACAAAAATAAAAGCCGGAATCAGAAAGCGCTGATCGCACATGATACCCGGCAGACCTTTTTTAAGAGAAAGTACAACATTCATATCGCGGAACCCGCACTCTTCGCGCATATCCTTTTCGAAACGCGCCAGATATAATGCTTTCCTGATGATTTCGTTTGCGTCACAGCGATTCAGTTCCGGTTCGGAAACCCGCAGAATGTCCAGAAATGCATTAACAACATCAAAGGCTTTCTGCGACGAATCCGCAATGACATCGACAAAATCGGCGGTCTGGCGCTTTTTTATGAATTCACGGATGACTTCGATTCCGCCTGCAGCATAACCGTCCCGGTGAAGAATTTCCAACGTACGCGAATTATCCAGATTGAAAAGGTTGCTCAACACCTGAGCAGACTGTGAAATTCCTCCGAAATGGTTGTTGGCTTCGTGGACGACTCCGGCGGCCAGACGAGCAAAAACCTGGCAGCGGGCAGCCAGAACTTCGTATGGAAGACGGGATTCGGGACCGGAAAATTCAGTGCTGTCCTGCGAATAGCTCACCAGCATAAGGCGATGAAGCCCTGACTCAGGGCAGTTCAGATTTTTGAGATGAATTACGATTCCGCTTTCCCCGCGCGACGGTTGGGTCTCAACCACTTTGTGCAGTCTGCCGTCGGAAAGCGGTTCGTCGGGAATTAGTGCAAAAGGTGAAATTCCATGGCGGGTTTTAATGGAATCGCGGATGTTTGTTCCACGATGATCACCACAGAGTTCAATCAGCCTGTCGTTCATATAAACGATACAGCCGTCGGCCCGCAATATTGCCGCACCTTCTGGAACGATTGCGGCCATTTCCGCCGCCCCTTTTATGAAATCGCTCAATTGCGGCTTTTCTGTTCTTGCCATAACCCCTCGCATGAAAGCGGAAAAAAGAACGAAATACAGAAAACCGACGCAAATCCAAAGCCAGCAAAGATCAGTTCATGCGGTTTGCGCAGATATCGCATCCGGCCCGACAAATGGCTTTCTGATTTATTTATGATAGTACAGAATTCTCCCGAACACAAATCGGCATGAAAACTTCAGGCATACGGAATAAAACCATGCTGCAGGCGGTTATAAGAAACACCATTGACGATCGGATTTATCAGAACAGGATGATTCAAATCATCCGCAGTAAGGAGTTCAAATGAAGAAACAAGCCTTTGTCGAATCGGCCCGCAATCGCAGCTTAATGACCGCGATTTCAGTACTTTTCATGTTCAGCATGATCTTCGGCTACAATACGCCCTTGAAGGCTGAAGATACTTCCTCAGTTTCACCTGCAGAAAAAAACGGACAGAACACAACCACATATCCGGTCAGGGTGGAAATAAAAGAGACAAAAAACCGCATTGTTGAAGGCAGTGTACGCGGTCATAAACTTTATGTTGACCAGCCGAAGGAATTCGGAGCCGACGACACGGCGCCGACTCCACCGGAAACGCTGGCATTCGCCCTCGGAGCCTGCGTCGTTTCAACCGGACGCCTGCTGGCGATTCTGAACAAGCTAGAAATCAGGTCAATTTCGGCAACAGTCGAAGGAGAGTTGGATTTCGCAAAGGCTCTTGGCATGCAGACCGAAAAGCGCCTCGGATATTCCGGCCTCAAAGTTAGCGTGAAAATAGATTCTGAAATGACGGCGGAAGAGGAGAAAAAATTTCTGGCTGACATCAGCGCGCACTGCCCGATGTGCGACAATCTGGCTAACGCCACACCCATTGCCATTGAAGCGGCGGCAAAATAGAGCTTTTATCGAAAAACGGCAGAAATCCGAATCAGTTGGAATTTATTTTCCAGACATCCCGCGCCAAGCGTGCATTGACCTGCGGAGCTAGCTCTTTCATTGCTGCGGTATATGCGGCGCGTTTGAAATGTACCACCTGTTCAAGCAGAGCATTGACATCCAGCCACTCGAAACGTGCAAATTCGTGGCTTGGAGCAAGTGTGGCCAAATCCGTTTCGCCGTTCTTCAGTACAGCCAGAAAATACCTCTGCCGCTGTCCTCTGAAGTCGTAAGCAATCGAGCGTCCCTGAAGCCAGTCTGGAAAATCGTAGGCGTAATGCCCCTCGCTGCTGCCGATAATTTCCAGTTCCAGTTCACCGACTTCTTCGCGGAATTCCCGCAACGCGGCATGTTCTTCTGTTTCTCCTGAATCCACACCGCCCTGCGGAAGCTGCCAGCATCCGCGCCTGTCGCTGCGTTCTCCTGCCAGAACCCGCCCGGCAGAGTCCAGAACAACAATGGCCACATTGTCGCGGTACGGCCTTTCGCCGGCAAGACGTTTGTAGTGCTGGGGACGACGATCCCCGAAAAGATCGTTTAGTGCAGTAATCCGCTTGTTTCGAGCCTCAAGCGGGTCAAGCTCCACAACTCCTGCATGCTCGCCTTCCGGCGGCAAACGCAAAAGAACTTCGCCGGATGGCGCTACAATCTGGCTTTCGCCGGTAAAAGTAAGAGTTTCACCGCTGCGGGATTCAAAACCGACACGGTTTGCCGTAACCGCAAAAACCCGGTTTTCAAGACAACGCGTAATCATGGCGGCCTGGCAATAGGGTTGAACCAGATTGCTCGGATGAACGAGAATGTCGGCGCCGGACAGGGCAAGCGTGCGCGCCGCTTCGGGAAAGCGCCAGTCGAAGCATATCATCAGACCAAGCCAGGCCTGACCTGTATCGCAGACCGGCCAGCCGAGGTCGCCGCGCTCAAAAACTTCGGTTTCTCTGTAAAACAGATGCATCTTGCGGTAGAGGTGGGCACGCCCGGATACCTCGATAAGCGCCGCGCTGTTGAACAAGCGATCTACGCTTTTTTCGGCAAAACCGTAAACCACCGCACAATTGCGGGCGCGAGCTTCAGCAGTCAGCACAGCGCGGGTTTCGCCATCGAACTCTTCGGCCAGAGTCAATGCCTCTTCACGGTTTTCGAACAGATAGCCCGACAGACACAATTCTGGAAAAACCGCAAGGTCGGCTCCGTCAGGCCAGAGCTCAAGCATGCGTTTCCGATTGTATTTGACATCGCCGAAGCGCGGATTGGTCTGAACAACAGCTATTTTCATTCTTCACCCTGCCTGGCGGCAAGCACAGTTGTGCGACGTTTGCCCATGCGTTTGCGACAGCGTTCCGTCATTTCGTAATTGCCGCATTTTTCGAACATTTCGGCGGCCTCTTCATACTTCTGATAGTGATAATATACAAGCCCGGCGCGTTCGAAATCTTTTATGCGCTTATACTGACCGATGGCGGCGATCGGGTTACGCGACTCAAGATAATATTGAGCCATTACGCGGGCGGCCTTGGTTTCGTCGCCGGAGGCCGAAAGTACGCGGCTGATACCGATGAGATTGCGTGCGGTGTGATATGCCGCAATGGCGCGGTTGTACTCACCCATGCGCAGAAACAATTCGCCTTTCATGTTTTCGACATCCTGCGAATTCTGGCAGAACTGCATTACGTAGTAGGCATTTTCCAGGTCTTTGGCCCTTAGGAAGCTTTCCATGGCTTTTTCCGGGTTGCCCTCCTTCATGTAAGCCAGACCGGAAACCCACAATTTGTCGTCAAGAAAACCGTATTTTTCCAGCACCTGCACGGCCTTGTGGTAACTACGCTGTCTTATCAGATAGCGGGCATATTCAAGAGGACTGCTCATGTGCAGAGTCGCACGCTTGAACCACAGGAAAAACAGCAGCAGAAAGAGCAGGACTCCGCCGGGCAGAAGCAGCCAGTTCTTGTTGAATTTGTAATAGGAAAAGAACGGCACATCCGAAACAGCCGAAGTTCTGTATACTGTGCCTGTCTTTCCGTCGTAAAAATACAGTCGCATTGACACTGAAACACGTTTGAGCAGATCATCGCTCTGAGGATCGTAAATCAGCATGAAAATGGAATCCACACCGGCGGCAAGAGCCATGT
>JAKQSH010000333.1 GCA_029570245.1 Deltaproteobacteria bacterium
ATGGCTTCGGCCAGCGCCCGCCCGATTCCGCTGGAACATCCTGTGATAAGTACTGTTTTTCTGCCGGAAAGCATCGCAGAACCTTTCGTGTTCAGATATTACAGGCATTGAATTTACAACCTGAAAGGCCGGCATGCCAGAAAAAAAGGCCGACCCTTTTCGGATCGGCCTTTTATTCGGAAATATCAGGATGGAATTTATTTTGCGGCGGCTTCGCTCTGCCAGGCGCCGTCGAACCAGCCCAGCGATTCCTGTGCGGCGTAGGTGTCGGGACCGATTTCGGCGCCCATGCCCATCATCAGTTCGTAACCCACCAGCTGACCGCTGGTGTCGGCTTCGATGGATTCCGGCGCTATTATGTAGCCCAGTGCGTCATTTCCAAGACCTACCGTAAATTTGTAGGGGCTGACCATCTTTTCACGCATGTTTACCGAGTAGTACGGATCGCCTTCGCCGGGGAACACCACGAACTCGGCGTCACCCAGACGATGCCAGCTGGTTTCAATTACCGTAGCGGTGTAAATGCCGACTATGGGGTCCTTGTCGCCTTCCGGGTCATATGCGCCTTCGGGATCGTAGGTATCGTTCTCGTCATACACGAAGGTGCGTTTCGGGCGGTCGAGATACTTCAGAGCCATAACGACATAATCACCAAGCGCGCGCGAACTGTAAATGGTGGCGCGATGTTCGATGTCGAAGCTGGTCGCTTCAGTCATGCTGTCGCTGACAGCCAGCACTTCTTCGCACAGAAGCTTACCGAAGTTGTAGGCATTTTCCATATTGTCGGCCCCGCCGAAGTCTTTACGACCATGCACCGCTGCAATAAAGCCCTGTAAAAACATGCCGTGGCCGCCGGACTGGATTTTCATTTCCTCACGATAGCCCCAGATGAAATCAGCCGAAACATCCCTGTCGTCGGACGAACCGAAGGTCGGGTGCTTGGCGAAATTCGTAATGGTTACAATAGGATTGCCTTCCAGGTCGCGGGCCTGAAGGATGTTGACGCTGTTGTCGATGATGGGTGAGCAGTTGTTGTCGCGCTCGGTATATCCGGGCAGGTCTTTGTAACCGAAATACAGTTTCGCTTCCTGCAGATTGTTTTTGGCTTCAAGAGCGGCGGCTGTGAGCTTTGTCACCTGC
Organism: Deltaproteobacteria bacterium; assembly: GCA_029570245.1. Classification (GTDB taxonomy): domain Bacteria; phylum Myxococcota_A; class SURF-8; order SURF-8; family SURF-8; genus JAKQSH01. The sequence goes on from JAKQSH010000333.1 coordinate 1,141, forward strand.
TCTTCAAGCAGTTCAACCGACGGCAGCGCCCACAACCCCATAAGATCGGCGGCAACGTGGCTGTGGCTGGAACCGAGCACGATGGATTCTGGTTCAATGTTGAAGTCGGGCTTGATAGCTTCTACGATACTTTCGCGAATCTGCTGGATGCCGGGGCCGTAATCGCCGAATTCGAAGAAGAACCCGGTGGTATCGTAAGACATTATTATCATGGCGTCTCCGGCGTCGTTTGCGATGAAAGCCACCTGCGACATGAGAGGATCGTGTTCGCCGGTAGCCTGACGACCACCGCCGGGAATTCCGTAACCGCCCAACGAGGTTCCGACCGGCGGAGTCACAACCACTTCGGCGTAACCTACCATGAATTTCGTCGGATCGGGCTTCTCGATTTCCGCTTCAATCTCCACATCTTCAGTCGCCTCTGTGTCGCCGTCAGTTTCGACAGCATCGCCGTCTTCTTCCGATGCCTCGTCGTCGCCTGAGCTTTCAGAGTCGCCGTCTGTCGCAGCGTCCCCGTCAACATCGCCATCGCTGTCTTCGCTGTCCGAAGAGCAGGCAGGAGCGAAGAAAGCCAGCGCCAGCATCAACACAGCCGGAAGCAGCCATTTGCCGTTTGTTGTTTTCATGTTCTTTTACCTTTTCTATCCATCATTTCATGCATCGGTCAGATACAGCCGATTTTCCATTGGCTCAGAATTCGATTAATGTTAGATACAGACAACATCTTAGTCAATTCAAATATCCGCAGAAATCAAGGATTTCTTTCCGGCCTGCAACATTTTTTCATCTGCAACGCCAGAACACAGACGGATGCCTGCCATCCGAAATCCTGAGGGAAAGGTTCCGGTGCAGTCTCGTATTGAACGAAAGAAAAGAAGTAGCGGAAGGTATTTAAATGATCGAAATGATGCGAAGAACTGGAGTGGTCAGTCAAGTTACCCCGACAAATATAGCGGGAAGGCCCTCCGGGACGACAGGCATTCTTTAAAATCCGGTCGCCGACCCTCAAAATGAAGAGCAGCTCTGCGGCATGGGTCGGTTTCCGGTGTTGATTAAAGAAAAGGGAGCGCGGTCGAATGAGGTTCTTTTATATATCTCAAGTTTTTGTTTGTAAGACCGGCTCCCGTTTGCAAAGAACATCCGCATGACTGCGGTCAATTTCGAAAAAGGGGAGCACGGTCTTCATGGAATAGATTAGATTTTCTGGTCTTTATCTTCCGTCGTTTTTTTGTTTGCAAGACCGGCTCCCGTTTACAAAGAACATCCGCATGACTGCGGTCAATTTCGGAAAAGGGGAGCACGATCTTCATGGAATAGATTAGATTTTCTGGTCTTTATCTTCCGTCGTTTTTTTGTTTGTAAGACCGGCTCCCGTTTGCAAAGAACATGAATTCACGTTTTCAAGCTTATTACGTTTCTGCCTTTCTGCTTTCCCAGATACAGAGCTTCGTCAACATCTTCAAACAGCTGATCGGTATTTTTATGATTACGGCTCAATTCGGCTACACCGAAAGTTGCGGCGATGTTGAATCTGTCTCCATTGCCGGGTCTGAAAACCGTTTTCTCGAAACGTTTACGCAAACGTTCCAGCGGCACAAGGGCTTTCTCGGCCCCGGTGTACGGAAAAAGAATCAGAAACTCATCTCCTCCGTATCTGCCCACAATGTTTTCTCCCCGTAACTCTTCGGTCATAATGCGCCCCAGGCTCTGCAGAACGTTGTCACCAGCTTTGTGTCCGTAACTGTCGTTGATCTGCTTGAAGTGATCCAAATCGCACAGAGAAAGGCTCAAGGAGTGGCCGTAACGCCTAGCCGAACTGAATTCGACATTCAGTTTCTCAACCAGAAAGCGGCGATTGTACAGCGATGTGAGATGATCGGTCACTGCCAGTCTTTCGCTGGTGCTGTCTTTTATTGCAAGAATATAGCCACCGCAAATTCCGTTTGCGCTGCTGATCTGTGCCGCCTTTAGTATGGCCGGAAAGTTCCGTCCGTCGTGGCGCTGCATGAAAACTTCTTCTCCTGACAGCCCTTTGCCGTCTGGACCGTTCAGCAGCATCCCTGTGCATCTTTCGAATATTTCCCTGTCTGCAAAAAGCGTTTCCAGTTTCCGGCCCGTCATGTCCTGCCTGTCGATACCGAGCGTAATAAGCGCTTCCTGGTTGCACTGGCGGATTCTGAAGCGGGTGTCCAGAATCAGCAGCGGATCGGGCATGCTCTGAAAAACGCGTTTCATGCGCTGGCGGTGCAGTGCGATTGTCTGTCGATGTCTGCGATTTTCGACAGCCAGCTTGATTGAGCGCTCAAGAAGCTGCGGACCCAGTTCGCTTTTCATCAGATAATCTGCAGCTCCGGCCTGCAGTGCGCATCGTGCAGAACGCTCGTCGTGTTCTTCGGCCAGAACTATAATGGGCGCATTGCCGTATTTCGTTTTCAAAGACCGTATCGAATGCGTCCCTTCTACGCAGGGGTCAATCAGCTGCATGTCAATCAGAACGGCGTCGTAGTTCGCTCCCGAAAGACGATTTTCCCCGTTGCTTACATACCGCAGGATATCCAACTCAAAAACCGCGCCGCTCGACCGTTCCAAGGCATCCCTGACCGCATCCGCATCCTGAGCCATATGTTCGACGAGAAGTACCTTTAAGCCCCTTCCTATCATTGACTGCCCCGATTTCGGAAAGTTCTTCCTTCATCTCAGACACAAACCGCGAATGCGACAACTTCCCCCTGCCCGACATACGGACGCCTTTAATTTTTTGTTTAAAAACTTACCAACTGATTCGGATGGATACTTCTGAAAACCACAATCCCCACTGTACGGTTTAATTATCCACTATACGCATTATCTGTAAATAGGGAAAACACCTCATTTTGCAGTTTTTCCAAACGATTATAACGCAGTCGGTCATGCGCTTACAGCGATGTCAGGCCATGGCGGATTGCAAATTTGGTGAGTTCGGCCACGTTGTGAATATCCAGTTTCTTCATCAGCTGAAAACGATGATTTTCAACGGTCTTTACGCTAATGAAAAGATCGCCCGCAATTTCCTTCGATGTACGGCCATCGGCGAGTTTTGCCAGAATTTCCTTTTCGCGCCGGGTAAGTGCAGAAAAGTCGGGACTCTGCGAAGCGTTCAGCCTGCGGACATAATCTTCCATCACCAGTGGCGTCAGCTCCGGCGACAGAAAACAACGGTTGTCGCATACCGAACGTATGGCCTGCACCAGATTGTCATGCATTGAGTCTATGAGAAGATAGCCTGAAACGCCAGCCTTGAACATGCGCGACAGGATTTCGCGATCCGGCGAAATCGACACCGCCACGATTTTAGTTCCGCGCAGCTTTGATGTCAGACGCTCCACAAGTTCTCCGTTGTTGAACTCAGAGGAAGATATGTCCATAAGAATCACATCCGGCGCGACTCTTTCAGCCAGCGCAGTCAGCTCGCGGATGCTCTGCGCCTCTCCCTGAATGCGGAAGTCCTCCTGCTTTTCAAGCAGTGACCGCAGTCCGCCGGAAAACGATGCATTAGAATCGGCCAGCAGAATTGAAACCGGCATCAGACACCCCCTTTATAATGTCCGCCGCTTCAGTCTGATTCATCACTCTTCCGTTTTCCGTCGCCGTTAAACGAGAAACAGGGAAGAACACCCAGGAACGTTTTCGTTTCAGTGCTGCTCCATTGAAATTTGTACAGATGCGTAATCCAATACCCCTGCTGAAATCATATTCGGCTGGAATTGATTTGTAAAGCGTGAGACGAAAAATATACCGGTTCTCCCATTTCACAGTTCATGCAATGTGCAATGGAATTCGCTGTGCATTATTGTTGTGCATCGGCTTGTCTCTCAGTTTGCCTGCCTGTGCGCCCTGTGTTAATCTGTCCGGGAATCACGGGGTCATGGAATCCCACTCGCATGATAAGGCAAGGAGATGCAGATGTCGGGATATTTCCGTTCAAGCATATGTCTGCTGTGTCTGGCGGCGGCGCTGTGCTGCTCGTGCAGCAGAGATAAAGTCGAAGACACCGCGCCGGAGACTCAACCGCAGAAGATTGAGGCTGCGCCGGAAGAAGCCGCGACGCCTGAGCCTGAAGCCGCGACGCCGGATTATTTCCGGGGCGCTCAGCTTGCGGCGCAGCCGGGCGGAATCCCGCAGAATCTCAGAAGCATCCCGGTACAGAAAACTTATCTGCGCCCAGCCGATGAAAAATCAAATCCGACTGCACTTTCAGACGGCAGGCCCGAAAGCGTTTACCGGCTTGATGTGGAGCCGGAAAAAAATCCGCTCATAATTTACGATCTGGGCCCGCTCTCGGAAACTGCGCCGCTTTACGGCGTTTACATCAATGTAAAAAACGCCGCAGAGGAAGGCCGCAAGCCCATTGATTACAGACCGTTCATGTTTTCGATAAAGTTCGTGCTTGCCGACGGAAGCGAAGCTCCCGCAGTTCCTACTGCAGAAAAAACGGCGGAAGCCGAAGGGGAAAAATCCGTTCCGCGTCCCATGTCGGGAACGGCGGAAATCGACGCCGCCATAAACGAAGGCGCATACCTGGCGCTGGTAAAAACCGCATGGCGTTCAATTAACGGTGAACAGGTGGTGCTCTTCGACCGGCCTTTCGAGTTCAAGAGAGAAAAGAACACACGCCTGATGGCTGAAATCGAATATGTTTTCGGCGAAGAGAAACGGCGTTTTCTGGAAATTGCCGAGCTTGGCCTGCTGACGGCGAAAAACCTTCCGGGTGCAGCCGAGCCGCTGCCTGTCGATAAGCTGGCGGTTCCCGGCCTTGCAGGCTGCTATCGCAACCGCGAAGGCCGCAGAATCGACATTTACGCTTCCGGTCTGATGCGCCTGGCGGTTCCATCCGCAACCGGTCCGACTCCTGATCAGCCTGCCGAAGCGAACCGCAGTCCGCAAGGTGCACCTCCGCCGACTGAAGCAAGCGGCAACGAAATTTTTGCAGTATGGCGCGAGCTTAACGGCAGACTGTATTTCAATCCGGGCGGCAACGGTGAAATTTCCTGCGAAACGCCCGGTTCCGGGCTGCACGATTTTACGCCTGATTTCCGCGCCATGCAGCGAGACACCGCATGCTCCGATCCCTGGGGCGACATAAGCTCCGAACTGCTGGCCGCCGACCTGGGAAACAGAAACGACATTTCAGCGGTCTGGCGCAGCGATTGCGACGGGGACCGCCGCCCGGAGTTGGTGGTTTATATGAAAAACAAAAAGAAAGTCGTAATTCTGCGCCACGAATACGACTGGGATTCCTGGAGTCTGTGGAGAGAAATGGAACTGTCCGGCGATTTCAGACTGTATTCCGATCCTGTTTCGGGCAATTGCATGCTCTGCGAGAAAAACGAAACCGAAGGCGGCTGGTGGATCAATATTTTTCTTTCGAACAACTGGTATCGCTCAAGCCGTCTGACGCTGCCCGGAGAATGACCGTCCGGCAACACGGAGCCGTAAAAAAGAAAAAGGGTGACGCACGAAGCATCACCCTTTTTCTTTTCATTGATTTACAGAGGCCGTCAGAATTCCCAGTCGCGCCACATATCCACCAGTTCGCGGCGCTGATCCAGCGTCAGTATTTCCGAAATATCTCCGCTGGCCTGCACCATGCGCTTTGTGTAGCGATCGAAGAGATCGACGCCCTTCTTCTGCAGTTCGTCCAGCGCGGCTCTATCAAGCGGGTCGGCGCCCAGCGCGGCAATAAGTTCGAGTTTGAGAGCATTGTTCTCTTCCTGAAAGGCGAAAAAGTCCGCAGCCATGCCGTCCAGAAGCTTGTCCATTCTGTCCTTCTGCTCTTTAGTGGCGTCGATTTTCCACATCATAACAGAAACGAACTTCGACAGTTTCTCCTTCATTTCGGGAACATTCTGCGGATCGCGCGGCTTCTCGCAGGCGCTCAGAAACATCGCCGCCAGAAGCAGCGGAAGCAGCATCAGCCAAACGCGTTTCATGCATTTTTCTCCTTTTTCATCATGCCAGCGATTTTACCCAGGCCGAATATTCTGCCGCAGCTTCTTCGAAGCTTGAATTTTCGGTACTGGCTATCACCTGTGCGCCGTGAACCAGTTTTATTATGGCGTCCAGTTCCACCTTCCCGGTAAACTCCGGCACGTTTTCGAGCTTGCGCACCGAGTTCCGCGCCTCATCAATTGCTTCTTCCACCGTCAGCGAAGCGTCGTTCACCAGATCATCCATGGAGAAGGGCCGACCGCTCATGCGCTCGATGAAATCCACAAACGAAACCGAGTTGCCGGGCCGCCAGTAAACCTCACGCAGACGCGGGCCGACCGCCGGGTTGTCGGTGATATAGCCGTATGTATCCAGAAAATAACGGCGTGTCTGTTCGACTCCGGCCTGCGCCAGCACATAGCCGTGATAGATGCAGCTGGCTTCGCCGGAAAGCAGATGCGGGACAGCCAGCGTCGGACGAGGGCAACGAGCCAGCATGCCCAGGCGCCGTTCCACATCCACAAACGCGGCCATTACATTTTCCGGAGTCAGTTCGCTTTCGGGCATGGAGTACAGCGCCTTTTCGGCGTAGCAGATCATCAGCAGCGAACGGATGAAAAACGCCTTGGCCGGCTGGCTCAGACGGATGGTTTTTTCGATGACTTCCCACGGAATCGGGTTGCCGTTCACGTCTTTCGCGTAGCGCGTCAGCCAGTCTGCGTCCGAGAGCAGCGAATCCAGGAACATCGACTGCGTTTCGGCCAGAGCCGCCGAAGTGGGGGCGAATTCCTGCGAAAAACAGGGTGCGCCCATCAGAATGTTCGAGAAATGCGCAGCGTGTCCGCCTTCATGGAAGAGCGTCTCGGCGGCGCGCTTGCCCGAACCGATCTGACCTGGAACAGCGTTGGAGGTGAAATTCACTTCGGCACGCACGCGGCCTTCCGGGTCTTCGAAAGCTACCGTAGGCGCGTGGCAGAAACCGTTGGAATATTTCCCGGCGCGATCAATAAGATCAAGTTGCAGCACGGCTTTTTCATAGGTTATGCCAAGGGCGGCGAAGCTGCGTCCCCAACGCAGCAGAGCGTCTTCGAACTGCATGTAAGGATCGACATCCTTAACGGCGTCACCCATGGTGACATGCCTGAAATTCCAGGGCTCAAGCGCTTCTTCGCCGTGTTCGGTCCGTACCTTTTCGATATAACGTTCAAGCGCCTCGCGGGTGCGCAGTTCAAGATCATCCAGCAGTTCGAAAAGACGCCTGCGTCCGAAACCTTCAGTGGTGGAAACCTTGTAGTCGTAATAGTCCTCATAGCCCAGCATGCGCGCCAGGCGATTGCGCTCTTTTACGATTTCCAGAAAACCGTTTTCCATTACGAAAGTTTCTATGCTTTCCAGTCCGTGGAAACAGGCTTCACGTACTCGTTCATCTTCTGCGGTGGAAATTTTAAGCGAAAGCGCAACCGAACTGCCCGCCACAAACTCACCCGAATCCGGATCGACATAACCCAGTTTCATGTTGTTGCGCGCCAGCGCCAGCTTCGATTCGAGTTCCACAATGCGCGCCGAAAGCGCCTGCGCTTGCGGGTCTTCGATGACATTGGCTTCGAAAAAGCGAATCCAGCCCGCCAGAGTCTCTTTCTGTTCAGCATCGGCCTCAGACGAAGCAGCCAGTTCGCGGCAGAATTTCAGCTTCGCGACATCGCCGCTGAATTCGCTGAGATGGCTTTCGGCTTTGTTGAACGCGTCGTAATCCTTGGAGATTCCCATCTTGGTGTCCCAGAACAGAATCTCCTTGGCGTGATGGCGTTTGAGATATTCGCGGTTGAGTTCGGTTATTTTTGTGCTTATTTCGTCGTGAGTATACATGGACTCTCCGTTGTCGGTAAGAAGGTTAGCATGCCGTTTCCGGGCGAAGCGCCGCAAACGTGAAATGTTTTTTTAACATAGCGGCTGAAAGTTCCGCTGTCAAATGAGGGAAAAAGCTTTTGCGGGGAAAACCTTTTACTTTCCGGCGTTTTTTTTCAGCGCAGGACGTGATTTTCCGCTTTTTCTGCCGTCCAGCCTGCGGTTGTTGCGATAAACCTCAACCAGCGGCATTCCGTCAAGTCGCGCAGCTGTGACAGGATATTCCGCATCGAATTCCTGTCTGACCTTGTAGACGCCGTCGATGTAATACTTCCAGAATTCCATGACGGCGTAGTCGGCTTCTTCCATGCTGCGGGCACGACGGATATCCTGGCGCAGCAGGCCGTCCAGGCGATAGGCGTTGGTGCTGTCCCAGGGCGTGTCGTTGTACCAGACGCTGCCGTTTTCCGGCACGTTTTTGTTCAGGTAGTCCAGCACGTCGGCGGTGGCTTCGGCCCAGAAGGTGCGCTGCATGCCGACTTCCGGCGCGGCCACAGCTCCACCCATGAACTCGTTATAATAGGCCAGACAGTGCGGATGGGTTTTCCAGATGCCGATTGCGCCCGGAGAAAGCAGCGCCAGTCCAAGCAGAACTGCCGATGCGGCATAGGCGACGCGACAGGAAACAAGTTCCGAAAGGTGGCGCAGAACATACTTGAAAGCCAGAGCAGCGCAGATTGAGAAATAAGGCAATGCGGCCATGTAATGCTTGGTGCCGCCGTAAATCGGCGTTTGCGGATTGGCGATCATCAGCACCGGAATGACTATGTTTACAAGCAGCAAAAACTGATCGAACCGGCGGGTGACAACGCCGCTCTCTCCCCATGGCGACCATTCCGGGCGCTCAGGCGTTTCTTCACGCAGCAGAGGAACCACCATGCCATCGGCACGCCGCGACAGAACGACATCTGCGATGCGCCCGCGCAGCAGCAGCAGTGCCGCACCTGCCAGGCCCATAACAAGAAAAATGGCCGGGATGGTGTACCACGACATTACAAACGGATAATGCCATTCGAAAGGCGGCGGGTTGACTACAATTTCACCCAGATAATAGGTTTCCCAGGCAGGCGGGTTGATGTGCCGCATGAAAAATTCGTTCAGGCGCGGCCAGGTGTTGTGCCACAGCCAGGGCCAGAGCAGAAAAAATGTGAAAGGCGCGGTGAACATGGCCGGGATGATGGGTGCAATGAAAGTCGGGACGCGACTGTCACGCCTGAGCCAGTGCCAGGCGATGAAAATATTGATCGTCAGCACCGAGGCGAAAAGCGTAAGGTTGAAGGCTTCGCGGTGTGCGAAGAACACCAGCGGCGGCGCGGCGAAAAGCACCAGACCGGCTGCGAGCTTCCACCATGACGTTTTGCGCAGAGTGCGCGGCAGCGTCCAGACGGCGTGCAGAAAGCGCAGTCCGTAAGGTGAGTAGAAATAGAGCAGGAAAAACACCAGAGGCAGAAACCACGAACTGTTGCGCGTCGCCAGCGCCACGCCCAGAACAACCCCCGTAAACCACGACCAGCGCACCGAGAGCATGCCGCGTCTGAAGAACCAGATGGTGACGAACCAGATCGACATGGCCGGAATATCGAAAGTATTGATATGAGTATGAAAGAAAACACGCGGCATGAAACTTATTGTCAGCACGGCAAAAACCGCCGCCGTCCGTCCGGCGATTTCGACCGTAAAGGCGAACATCAGCGCCAGCATCAACGACATCCACAACAGAGCTGCGACATCGTGACTGTTGGAGTAGTTCAGTATCGGAATCCACTTGTGCCAAAGATGGTGGTTCAGCCCCATGAAGACTTTGCACAGCGGCGGATGCTGATGATTGTTGTCCCAGTAACGGGTGGTGTTGCGTTCGCTGAATGATTCAAGCGGTTTTCCGTCCGCGATGTTTTCGGCCAGATTTACAAACCAGCCGAAGTTGTCGCGGGCCGCTCCGAAATAGTATCCGGCGTCTTTTACGTATCCGACGCCTTTCCATGTGGAAGCGATGAAGGCGAAATGCCCGGCGACCAGCAGTGTTCCGATTATCAGTGTTATCCATCTGCGGGAATTCATGCCATATCTCCGTCAAATGGCCTGAGCCGAAAAATGAAAGTGGCGCCGCCCTTCGTTTCGAGTACGAATGACGAATTCAACCTCGTGCCTGTCGCCCAGCATGCCTTCGGGTTCGATGCGATCTATGAACCATCCGCGCACGTTGTCCTGTTTTATGCGCTTCTGGAGCACGCCGTCGATGTAAACGTCGATAAGCACCGGCGCACCTTCCTTCAGGCGGACGGAATATTCTGACAGTCCGTGTTGCACCACCAGTTCCTTTTTAATCGGCACATTGTCGTATGCGATGTGAATTTCACCTTCGGCCATGGGATGCGCCCACAGCACATCGCGCTGTGCCATGTCGCGCTCGATGGTTTCCGGGCCCACCCAGTGCCACGAGGCCGGACCGCAGAAATGCATACGTTTGGCGGCATCCCATTTGCGGCAGTCTCTGTCGCGCCGGTTGCTGCGCACAAAAACGCGCGCCTTGTCGATGTTTTCTCTGAAATCGTAAGACAGCGGTTCAGGCTGCGGAATTGAATAGAGATAAACGCTGATCGGTCCGATTTTTTGAAGTTTTTCGAGACGATAGCCGCGTTTTTCGGCCTGATCTTCTTTGAAACGCCCGAAAGTCGCCAGCACCCAGAGACGAGAATATCCTGCAAAAACTTCCTTATCGACCCGCTGCAGAAACCGATAGGGCAGTCCGGCTTCGACGTAATTTTCCTCGCCTTCATCGGCCCACCACGGCACCGACACCAGCAGATCGCCATCCTTGAACTGCCCCTTGACATATTCGACGGCAGCGCGCCAGTCGCCCGGCGCCGGGACTTCGGCGGCGCGCTGCGCGTAAAAATACCACGACCAGAGCGTTATGCCGACAAAAAGCAGCAGAAGCGCAAGGGCCGGATAATTCAGTCTTTTTCTGGCGACAATCGGATTTCCCATCATAGTTATGATTCCATACGGAAAAACTCACACTTCGAAAACATATTCAGAGTTCTATACCACACATGACGGTCTGCTGGAAAGATATCTCGGCAATTATAGTGATAATCCGCTTTCGATATTTTGAATACCAGTCTGCCTCAACCGCTAAGCGCGCACACGGAGAACAGGCAATGAGAGAGTGCCGGATATTGTGATTTTCAAGTAAAATTGAAGTGTTGGCGGGGAATATTCAAATTCGTCTGCCGGGTGGATTTCAGCCCAGGTTTTCAATACGCTCTTTAATGTGCAGCAGTTTGATTCTTTTTCGGATGTAATCCTTTTCCATCAGGTCAAGACGATTGCGGACTTCCTCTTCGTATGAGTGGTCTTCCCCGGATTCGAAAAGACGCATGTGTTTTTTGATGGTTGCATCGGTGAACAACCCAAGAGCCGAACGACAGGCATCGCATACGATATACCCACAGAATTCCTCCCCAGCGCTTCCACACAGAACACAGGTGTTTTTCATCGGCAGGCCATACCCCTTGTCTAACTGTAAATTTACAGGGTCAGACTTGTTTTACCGCAGAGATTCAGCCGATCAGCGCCCTGTAGGCTTCTACATAGCGGTCGGCGCAGACCTCCCAGGAAAAATCAAGGCGCATGGCGCGCTTCTGAACAGCCTGGAAATTGCTCTTTTCCTTGAAAAGGCTGATGGCACGCCAGACGGTTTTGAGCAGCGACTGCGAATCGTATTCGTAAAACAGAAAGCCCCAGCCCTCTTTGCTGTCGGGATTGTAGTCTTCGATGGAATCGGCCAGTCCCCCTGTGGCGCGCGCAATAGGAATGGTTCCGTAGCGCATGGAGTAGAACTGATGTTCTCCGCAGGGTTCGATGCGGCTTGGCACCAGGAAGAAGTCGCAGCCGGCCATTATGAGATGCACCAGTTTGTGCGACGGCGTCAGGTTCAGTCCCAGCTTGTTGGGAAAGCGCATCTGGGCCTGTTCGAACATGCGGTGATAGCGCGGATCACCGGAACCGGCGATTATCATTCGCATTTCCCACGGCAGCATCTTGTCGATGGCCTGTGCCACAAGGGTCATTCCTTTGGCTTCGGTCAGGTCGCAGACTATGCCGATGAGCGGAACGTCTTCGGCGTTCGAATGATCCAGTCCGTGACGCGCCAGCAGTTCGATTTTGTTTTCGAGCTTGTCGGTCGGACGCGAAACGCCGAAATTCAGCTTGATGTCGGGGTCTTTTTTGGGGTTCCAGTTAGTGTAATCCACGCCGTTGAGAATGCCAAAATAATCGTTCCCGCGCGACTTCAGACAGGCTGAAAGCCCGGCTCCGGCTTCGTCGTCGTTGACGGTTTCGGCGGCGTAAGTTGGACTGACGGTGACAATACGGTCGGCGGTGGCGATACCGGCGCGCAGGCAGTTGAAAGCACCGTTGTTGAAGCATTCGCCGGTCAGAACACCGTCGTCTATTCCGGCTTCACGCAGATTTTCGCGGCTGCAGTTGCCCTGATATTTCACATCGTGAATTGTCAGCAGGGTTTTCACGCCCTTCAGTTCTTCGCGGTCGGAATAGAACTGCTTTATCAGGACCGGCAGCAGTGCGGTGGAATGATCGTTGAGATGGATAATGTCCGGTCTGAAATGACCGTGCAGAATGAATTCGATGGCGGCTTTCTGAAGCAGGATGAAACGCCGGTGATTGTCGCCGAAAATGCGCCCGTCGGACGGGTTGGCGTATATTCCGTCGCGCCCGAACATCGGCTCGCATTCCACAAACACAACCCTGGGACCGTTTTCGCCCAGAGTCGTCTGCTGATAACGGATTCCGTAGCGGTCCTTGCCTATATAAATGTCGAACCACTCGTCAGAAATCGGCCTGATATCTTCGCGGGCAGCAAGCAATGTACGGTAATATGGAGCAAAAACTACGGCCTCAGCACCTTTTAAAGCAAGCGCAGCCGGCAGAAAATTTGAATAATTCGCAAGCTTGCCTACTTTTGCGTATGGCGTGACTTCGGTTGTAACGAACAGAACCCTCACTTTTGCCTCCTTGTGCAGGATGCCTTTTCGGATCGCTTCGGCATCAGACCTCCCTCAGGAAGGCGGCGGCCTCTTCCGGGGGAATCGGGTTTATGAATATTCCATTGCCCATTTCGCATCCGGCCTGCGGCCACATGCGCGGCAGTATTTCTATATGCCAGTGATAATGCAGTTCCAGTGTGCGCCACTGCTCGTGCATGCGGATGTCGGAAGAGCGGTTGGGCGAAGTGTGCAGCACCAGATTGTAATCGAAATCACCCAACGCCTGCTTCAGACGACGACTGACGCTTTTCATAAAGTCGGCAAAAACTATCAGTTCTTCGTCGCGGGCGCGCGCAAAACTGTGCGCATGACGCCTGGGCGCCACCCAGCACTCGAAAGGCAGACGCGAAGCATAGGGCAGCCATGCGACAAAACTTTCGTTTTCCTCAATTATTCTGTAGCCTTCCGACAGTTCCTGCGCCATCATGTCGCACAACAGGCAGCGTTCTTTTTCCCCAAAATAGGCATAAGCCGAATCCAGCATCTGTTCGACCGCCGGCGGAGTTACCGGGCTGGCCAGTATCTGACCGTGCGGATGCGACAGTCCGGCTCCTGCCATTGTTCCGCTGTTTTTGAACATCATTATGCAGCGCAGGCGGAAATCTCGTTCCAGGTCCATCATGCGCTCGCGGTAGGCCTTCCAAACCAGAATTGAGTGTTCGCGGTTCCAGTCGGGCAGGTCTTCGTTGTGCTCCGGCGTTTCAATGACGACTTCGTGGGCTCCGATTCCGCTGACGCTGTCGAAAAGGCCGTGAGGACTGCGATTGACGGAGCCTTCGACCTGCATTGCAGGATAGGAATTCGCCACCACTCGCACCTGCCAGCCGTTCTGACTGTCGTAGCGGCGGATTTCTTTGGATAATTTTTCGTTGCCGGGGCAGAACGGGCAGAATCCGATATTCTGCGTTTCTACCGGTCGGCGCATGAATTCCGGGCGGCGATTGCGTTCGCGCGCCATTATTACCCAGCGCTTCTGTAATGGATCGCGTCTTAATTCGGACATTTTAAACTTCTTTTTTTCCGATTCAGGCCAGGGCCTCAGCGGCCAGCAACCTGCGAACAGCCAGGACAGCCGGAGTTTCTCACCCTGTCGATTTAAGGTTCTTATTTTTCTGGGAAACTGGAGAACCAAACCGCCTCAGACGGATTTTATCTCCCGGACGACGGCACACCCGACCGTCATGCTCCCGCTTCCCCGGACGCCATGA
>JAKQSH010000412.1 GCA_029570245.1 Deltaproteobacteria bacterium
ACCATCGTCGGGATTTTTCTTTCGATTCTTACCGCCTACTGGGCCATGGCCTTCGAGTCCATCATGGACTATATTCAGGCCATTTTCACCTGGGTCAACGCTCCGCTCTTCGCCACGATGCTGCTGGCGATGTTCTGGCGTCGCACCACTTCCGCCGGAGCTTTCTGGGGATTGCTTATCGGTATGCTGACATCCTTTGTGCTTTTCCTGGTGCTCAAGTTCGGGCAGATCAACATTCCGGCGCTGGGCTTCCTTTATGACGAAGCCGGCAAATACGACATGAGCAACAATCTGTGGCGCGCCTGGTGGGCCTGGATTGTGACTCTGGTGCTGACTTTCGTAATAAGTCTCGTCACAAAGCCGAAAGCTGAGTCGGAACTGGTGGGGCTTGTGAAGGGACTGACTCCGAAACTCGACATGTCGGATGTGCCGCTGCTGAGAAAACCGGCGTTCTGGGCGGTTATAGCGCTGCTCTGCGCCGTCAGTCTGAACATTTATTTCTGGTAAGAGGAGGGCCAAATGACTGAGCAGAATATGAAGATGTTTTCGATCTGGTTCTGGGTCGGCCTGGTTCTTGGCATTTACGGCCTTATTATTACCGGCGCCGGAATATATTACGTTTTCAATCCCGAAACCAAAACCGTACTCGGCCATTACAACCCCAGCCTTTGGTGGGGAATAATAATGCTGGTCGCATCTTTCATTTTCCTGGCCATAACCGGCTTCGGGAAGAAAAAAGTTTAACGGCGTTTATTTCAGTATTCAAGCGGCCCCGTCTCGGGGCCGCTTTTTTTCGTGCGTTGGAATAACGTCTGAATTGTTATGCTGCAAAGTTAGAATTATTATTCAGAATTGAATTGACAATGACACTACAGTGCGATAAATAATTATTATACAGAACAAAGTTTTAACAGGAGGTACTGAAATGTCTCTGAATCGTGCATGCAGCGTCTGGGCTTTTCTTGCTGTTATAATGTGCAGCGCTCCCGCTTTCGGTGGGGTGGTGGGGGGGGGGAATGATACCTTGTTTGTCAATTATGGCAGACTTGGCGTAGCTACGGATATCTATTCCGCCTTGCCTGAATATGCAGTTCCTCTTGACGCGGAAGCACAGGCAGCCGCTCTTCCTGATTTAAAAGGTTTACGCAATATCGGAGGCATTCCAACCAATGCCGGTTTCGTTTCCACCAGTGTCGGTGATGAATTGTCAGATAACTGGTATGCGTTTGTCGGGCTGGGCAGTACAACTTCAAGCGCCAATCCACCAGGAGTGACAACGCATCAGGGATGGATGGTGATTATGAGCACTAATGTAACTGGCAGCATCAACTATATGTTTGTGAGGTAAGGCGATGAAGAAGCATGTTCTGATTCTGTGTGTGATGTTGCAGCTCTCCTTGCTTATTGTGTGCCTTAATGCCTGTTCGGAAGACGACGGCAACGGAGGAAAATCCGGCGATGGTGACGCGGAATCTGCGACTGACGGTGATATGGACACAGAGCCGGATTCCTCAGCCTAGGCGGATAAGGACGCCGCAGAAAGTGTCGATATCAGCGAAAACAGCGGTGATGGTGACAATGACGGTGATCCCGAAATCCTGGATGAAACCGATATTGAAGATGATGAGGGCGAAAAGGAAGCCGAAGACCCATACGCAGCCTGCGCCGGAAGCTGCGATCCTGACGCGGACATGCAATATTGCCTGGATGTTGAACACCTCTGCTATTGCGATGCCGAAGACAACACCTTTAAATTGTTCCCGCCGGAGGGCTCTGTCGTCACTGGCGGCGATCCTTGCGAATGTGTGGAAAAAGATGGTGTGAAATATTGTAATCTCGGTATTGTTGGTCTTTGCGATCTTGCTTTCTGTGATTCCAACAATGGAGAAGTAGTTACTTGTTATGATACGGAGCGATATTTTGAATATGCTCCCGGACTTTGTCTGGAATGGGATTTTGCTCCACTTGAAGAG
>JAKQSH010000421.1 GCA_029570245.1 Deltaproteobacteria bacterium
GAGTTCCCGGATGGTGTCAAGATCGCTGATGACTTCGGCCTGATCGGTGCTTTCGTCGCGCCAAATCCAGGGACCAAGCGCCCAGCGGGCCGGAAGTGTAGGAAATCCCGTGATTTCATAATAATGGCGCGTCAGGTCAAGCGGATGTTTTTCTGCGAAAATATGAAATTTAAAGCCGTCGTTTGCGAACGGGCCTGCGCCGAACGTAACTTCGACAAGGTCGTCTTCTTTGTTCGCCAGTTCGAAAACGCCTGGGTATGGACATTCTGCGAAAAGTCCCCAACCGCTGGTGCCGATAACGAATGGCACGGGAACGTGCGCTTCATTGTAACCGCTTTCAAGACCACCTGCGGCTTCAAGCTGCATGGCGCGAATTTTCCCTCGATGATTTACATCGTCGAAATACTCGCCCAGACCGTAAAACCCCTCTTCCGGATCGATACGCGGGCGCAGGCGGAAATATGCAATCTGTGTGCTGTTTTCAGCCGGAATCAGTGTCGCACTGAATGTTCCGGGGTGCGATATTTCGATTGACAGTGTCGCTTTTCTGTTCTGATCGAAACTAAGGTCGAGCACTAGCTTTGAGTTTGTGTCTTCTTTCAGTTCTGCTGCCGTTACATTCAGCCAGGCCAGACCTTCAGGCGGTGAGTAAAGCGGATCGGCGGCTGCGAGCGGATACGGGTCGTAATTGACTTCGTCGCTGATTTCTTCGACGATTCCAAGTTGAATGGAATCCAGCCCCCAGTTCATCAGAGTCCGGTCGCCGCTATTAAGTTGTAGCAGTCCATCGGAAACCGGATATTGCAGCGAGAAATCGCCTGAAGTCAGGCCGGGCGTATTTGTTTCCTCGCCATCTCCGTCTGAAACTTCGCCATCGTCGTCGGATTTTTCGCCGTCCGATTCGGAGTCGTCACCATCAGCAGCGTTTTCGTTGTCACCATCGGGCAGTGTGTCTCCGTCGGCGGAATCACCATCGCTGGACGATGAGCAGGACGCCGCCAGCAACAGCAATGCAATCAGTAAGGCCGAAAATATGGTTTTTCGCATCTGACCTCTCCTGGAATGATCGTTCGCGCTGAACGATGTGGTTAAAAAGAGCCTTTACGACTCCTTTTATTTGCATTGTTACCAATATACATATTTGAAAATTCCGGTCAAAGAATGTTTGGTTTTATGCTTTAATATCTGGAACAACGAATAACGACGGTGGCGGGTGTAACCCTCGGTATTGAAATCGGTCTGAAAATGTAATCCAATGTGATGATCGCTTCCGGCGAATCGACCACATTCGGCGGTTCGGGCGGCAGCATCAACGAAGATAATTTAGTCGGTAATCAGTTTACTTACGGGCTTTTCTCATACGCTATGCACGCCGCCAACGGCCAGCAGTTCTAAGTTGTTAATTACTTCGTCGAACAGTAAAACGACGACTTGACGATAAAAAGCCCCGGAAATGTCCGGGGCTTTTTTCTTTACGCATATTATCTGTCTCAAATAAAAAGTAACTGAAGTTTCCTGCATCTGCGTGCAGTCTGCGTGCAATTTCCTGTTCCCCGTGGAACACGCAATTGCAGGAAGCTCATTTGTCGAAAGATTCGCTCCAGTAATGAGTGTCTTCGCGACCGATGGTTACGGTGATGCTCATTTCCTCAGGGTTCACTTCCACGATGTGAATGTTGTCCATGTTGCCGTTGGTATCTCCGATGGAGCTGGTTTCGAAAACCGGGATACTTTCATACATGTTATCTTTTTCCCAGATATGGCCGTGTCCGGTGAACATCGCCAGAATCTGATCCTGGTATGTTTCCACAAGATCATAGAAAGCGTCTTCTTCTCTTACCAGGAAAGTTTTTGCTATGCTGAAAAGAGCTTCCGGCGAATCGGTGATGGGCGGATGATGGAAGAACAGAATGCAGGGATCGCCGTTTTCAAGCTCCGCTTCAAACCAGGCCAGCTGTTCGTCATCGAAAGAGCCTGTGCAATAGGCTTCGGCAGTGCAACCCACGCAAACCTGCGTTCTTGCTTCTCCACGGTTGGAGTTCAGGAATATCATGCGTACTCCATTGTATACAAAACTGTAATACGGATCGGTGCCGAGGACTTTTTTCCATATGGCCTCCATTGCGGCGGGATCGTCTGAACTGACGCCTTCACCCAGTTCAGTGTCATAGTCTTTCTGGTAATCGTGGTTGCCGATGGCGGCGTACCATGGCATGTCCAGCCAGTCCATCATTTCTTTGAATTTATCCGCAGGATTTTCAAATCCGGCGCCGTAGTCGTCAGGGTTTTCCGAGAAAAGCGCGCCCACCATGTCGCCGGTTACGGCCACGAAAGATGAGCTTGCGAATTCGCTGTTGATGCGGTCGATTGCGGCGCTCAGGTTGTCGATGTTGCTCTGGTTGTCGTAATCGTCATCATCCGGGTTGCCCGGCAGACGGACGTGAGTGTCGCTGATTACGTTGAAGATGAAAGGTTCTGCCGGTTCAGCTTCAGCCTCTTCTTCCTGTGTCGTTTCATCATCGCTGTCTCCGTCCTGTTCACCCTCGCCTTCACCCTCGCCTTCACCTTCACCTTCACCTTCACCTTCTCCCTCACCTTCTCCCTCACCGGAATCCTCCTCAGTACCGCCACAGGCCTGTATCATAAAAACCGCTACGAAAATCGCTGCCAGAACCAGTAACCGTCTGCTGTTCATTAATTCCTCCAATTGAAATTTCACGATTGTCAGGACCGCCTGCCTGCGCTTTTATAAATCTCAATGAAAGTATAGGTATAAAAAATCATCTGGCAATGGCCTTACAAAGAACTAACAAAAGGCACAGTCGCTTCAATATTGTCGTTTTAGCTTGGGCCGCCGGTGAATTTTTAATAATATCGGAATCGAAAATACAGTCGGAGAATCGTCATGCAGAAAAAAACGCCTCTATTTCTAGTGTGTCTGCTTATTGCCATGGCGGCCTGTTCCGAAAGCGGGAATGACGGCGTGTACGCAGACGGCGATTCTGACTTCGACTCTGTTGAAGCGGAGCAGCAGGAACCCGATTCCGAAAACCCGGCAGAGGGCGATGCGGCGGAAGAAGAAGCCGTATATGAACCATGGTGGCCGCAGAAAGACGATGCGGCTTTATATGAACTCAAGGCCCGCAGCTCGTTTTTCGGAGAGCACGCCTGGCTCATCGACGAGCATTCCAGCTGGTTTGAAGACATAAAACATGAAGAAGCTGGAGAAACGCCGCAGGAGTCCAGCCGTCTTGGATATTACGCTGTCGGCAACGGAAACGTTTTCGGTTTTGTCGGTTCATGGTATCCGCGTAACACGCTGCACGAAATGATCGGTCCCGGCTATCAGAAACGTGGCGGGACAGGCTATTTCCCGGATTTCTCGGCCATGCTGCTCAAAGACGGCCAACTGCTGCCATGGACGCGCGAACTGGTCTGGAAACCGCTGAAAGCTCAGATTCCATGCACCAGCATGCAGGTTAAGGGTTCATACCTGGAACTCGATACCGTTACTTTCGCCCCCGAATCTGATTCTCCCGGTGCTGAAGGTTCGGCTGTTGTGCAGTTGATAAATCTGCGAAATACGGGTGATGTCGCAGAAAGCGGCATCAGGTTGCTGCTTCAGACATACGACAGTGCAGGCGAAACGGAAACGGGTTTGCGGCAGGCGCGGGAAGGCGGGAAACTGCTGCATGTTTCTGCACTGGAATCTAAACTCCTGCCGGGAAAATCCCCGCTGGAGAAATTTCCGGCTCTGCTTTCCGGTGACCTGACTATTGAGCCCGGTGCAGAAATCCAATTCGTCGTTGTATATGACTTCACGCTTGAGGGCAGTGAATTCAGCGGCAGAACCGCAGTCGAATCGACAGGCTGGCAGAATCTTTTGACTGCTACTGCCGACTGGTGGCGTGTCTGGCACAACGCCGGAATCGGCATCCACACTCCCGACCGACGACTGGATGACCTTATCGAAGGCGTTAAAGGTGCGGTACGCGTTCAGGTTGCAGACAACGGCGCCAGCTGCCCGATGTCTTTTTACACAAGTGTCTGGATACGCGACAGTTACGGCCCGACACGCATGTTTCTGCGTTTCGGCTACCCGGAAGATGCCTGGGGCATTTCGGATTATTACTTCAAGGCCGCTTCGATGCACGGCGGCATTGCCAACGCGCTCGATGCCGATTCGGAAATCTCCGACCCGCTGCCGCAACTCGACTGGATGGGCAACACGCCGTTTTCAGGGCGGCTGCGCGGCGAAGGCCCCAGTCATATTCCGTTGATGCATGCGCTTTACTGGCGATACACCGGGCAGGGTGACGCAATAGCCGCGCGCTGGGAATATCTGATGCATACGCTCAAGGGACAGGAAAAAACGCCGGAAGGTTTGATGTTCTTTTCCGGCGACGAAACTTTCAGGCCGCAGCTTTCGACCAATCTGGCAATGAAAGGCGGAGCTGAATATAAATTCGAGGACCTGACGTACTCCGCCAATTCTGCATTCCTTTATGTGCGTGCCTGCGAAACTCTGGCCGAATACGCCGAAGAATACGGGATTGAGAGTGATGATGTCGCCTGGCTCAGAAGCGAGGCTGAGCGCATTCGTGAAAAAACAGAAGAACGTTACTGGCTCGAATCGGAAGAGCGTTACAGCCCCTTTATATACATGGACGGACTTGTGCCGGAAACGCGTCCGGCTGAAGATGTCAACACGCAGCCGATCTGGTTGCAGTATCTCGATTTTCACGATGAACAGGCACGCCGCAACGTTATTTCCACCATGGACATGATTCTGCGTGACAACGGCATTCTGCAGAATCAGAACGGCGACAGCCTGGAGATTATGGGTTACAAAACAGGGCAGGGCATTATGACCGGCATGGCTCCGGCGTATTTTCTTTATAATGTGACTGATCTCAATCTTGATATCGCTTCGACGACTTTCGACGCCGTCGGTCAGTATGTCTCGCCGTCCGGCAATTATCCCGAAGTCGGCGTTTTCTCCGAGCCGGGCCGCGCGCTGAATCTTATATACAGCCGCAACGGCTCCGGCGAAAACTGGGCGCGTCACCGGCAGTGGGAAGGCGCCATCAGCGCCGAAGCTCTGATGCATTTTCTTACAGGCTACGAGGCCGACGTAAATAAAAAGTTTGTGAATTTCGCACCGCATCTGCCGCACGACAGCGGTTTCGTTGATGCTCAGCGCCTTATGTACAAAGGCAATGCGCTGTCAATGCATTACGAGAAAATCGACGGTGTTTACCGGCTCGAAATCGAGTGTCCGTTCAATCCCGCCGACGCTGGACTGGGTGAGTTCCGTCTGCGACTGGCTGTGCCGCGCGCGGAAAACCCGACTCTGAAGATTAACGGCGCAGAAAACATGAATTTTACAAGCTTCGTCAGTGATGAAAATACAATGCTGCTTGAATTCTCCATCGACGCGGCAGAAGGTTCAACGGTGTTTGAAATAACAGGCATTTAAGCTGATTCACAATTGAACAGGAAGGATTCAAAGATGTGTTACATTTGCAGGGCTGCGTTTTTTATCGCACTGCTTACTTTTCTGCTGATTCTCTGTGCCTGTTCCTCCGGCGAGGATTCTGCCGACGGTGACGCGGAGCTTATTGATAATGACGCGGATGAAGTAACAGACGGTGATATCGACGCTGAAGGCTCCGAAACGGCCGAATTTTCAGAGAACACGGAAGAATCCGGGGCTGAATCCGATGTGGAAAGCGGCGATATCGAGTTTGAGCAGGACGCGGAAGAATGGGTGTTCGACCGTTCCGGTTACGAACCTGTAAATGGTTGGATTCTGCTGGATTACAATCCGGCCGCCATTCAGTCTTCCATTGAGAAAGCGGCGGAGTACGGCGTAAATCACATCCAGCTTTCGCACGATATAATTATGAACATCGAAGATATTCTTGGTGAAGATGAAGCCACCCAGGCGCGTGTGGAAACGATCAATCTGGCGATTGAAACCGCTCACGATTACGGCATGAAAGTATACATCTGGGCGCATGAATTAAGCATTTCCGGCATTACGGTCTGCTTCGATCCGGCAGACCCGATATGGGAAGAGCGCGCCGAAGCATACCGGCGCGGGCTGGAAAAGATTCCGCAGCTCGACGGCATTATTCTTATGTACGGCTCCGCCCCTCTGCCTCCATGGTACGCCGCCTGCAACTGTCAGTACTGCACCGAAAATTACGAAGGCATGCCTTGGGAAGTCCCGCCTCCGGGGGAACGCCTTCGCACCGTAACCGAGAAAATCGGCGGAGTCATTGTCAACGAACTCGGTCTTGAACTGTTTATAAGAACTTTTGTGCATGAACCGGCGGAAATCGACTGGCACAACGAAGGGCTTTCCACCGCACAGGGGCTGGAGTTCACCGCCATGCACAAAGCCGACGTTCAGGACTGGCAGCCCTACAACCCGCCCGAAGCCTGCTTCGGCAATATCGGCCATCACGCCGCAGTAATGGAAACCGACGTGGCCGGAGAATACTTCGGACGTTCCATTCTGCCATGGTGCGCCCCAGGTTATTACTGGTACAGATTGCGCTACGGCTGGGACATAAACGCCATAGGTTTTGTGGCGCGCATTCAGCGTGGTTCCGAGACGGCGCTTGGCACACCAAACGAAGTAAACATTTTCGCTCTGAACGAACTCCTCAAGGATATCGACAAGCCGCTGGCTGAAATATGGAGCGAGTTCATTGAGTACTTCTACAATATTGATTCGTCTGACTCCGCTTACCCGACACTGCAGCGTATTCTTTCCGACACATTCGACGTGCGACGCAAATCGCATTATGTCCTCGGCATATGGGCGCTTGAAAAAAGCAGCGACATTCCGACTTCGACCGAGCTTGGAGAATTTGAGGATCGTGGAAACATGCCCAAGTGGGACCCGGACTGGCAGAGCGTCTGGGACAGTCTGAACACTCCCGATAAGGCCACCGTGCTTGATGTCTGGCAGGAAAGCTCTGAAGCTGTGGCGATTGCGACCGAAGACCTGACGGAACTGACGGATCTTTCGGAAAAGCTCTCCACTGTGCAATACGCAGACCTGCAATTCCGCCTCAAACATCAGAAGTATGCCGCCGAAGTGTGGCGCGCCATAAAAACCTTCATCTGGTCGCTGCGCGCTTATAAGCAGGGATGCGAAGATTGCGGTTACTGGGCACGCTGGTGCCATGACGAGCTGGGGCGCATCCGTCAGGCAATGATTGATGACGGTCTGGAAAACGTCGGGTTGGCGTCACCGGCGCGTGTGGCCGAATTCATCAGCAACACGGCTTCGCAGGTTCCTGACGTTGAGCCTTCCGAGCCTCCGACGGCGCTTTTCGGTCCGGTAAAGATACTGGAAACGACGGCGGACTCAGTTCGTTTGAGCTTCAGCGTAAGTTCGGCTGTGTCGGTGAGCGTCGATTACGGCCTGGAAATCCCCGATTACGGCCAGACATACGAAGCCGGTTCCGTCGATGCCGGACAGACGAAGGAAATTACAATCGAAGGTCTTGAAGCCATGAAACGTTATGTAATAAGACTGCGCGCCGGACATGACGGAGTTCGGAAACTGGGCGGGGATTATTGGATTTATACAAACTGAAAAAAAACTGAGATCAGCCCGGCGCCTTTCTGTAGCTGATGACGGCGCAGGCTCGTTGCGGTGTGTCAATCCGGTTTCTGTCACAATATGACAATTTGTGTCTTTGTGTCGAAATCGCTTGACTGAATTACCGTATGTCAATATGATTTAAACAAGTGTGTTTTCTGAACAGGTCGAAAGAATAATAAGGTCAGGGAGGTAACGGAATGAGAAGTAAAGTGTTCCCTTTGCTGCTGGTGTTGCTGATTTGGGGGGGGTAACGCCATGTTACGCCTATAATGTGAAGGGTTACGTCAGGTATTGGGAGAACAGGATTAATAAGGCTCCCACAGGCAGCAGCGGAGCCTACTATACCGAAGCCACCTTTCAAACGAACCGTCCGGCCTCCGGGGTTGAAATATTTGTTAGAGCCCTGAGGGGTAACTGCTATGATTATCTTTTCAACTGCAACGAAAGCGACGATCTTTTGCTGGGTTCCCCGAATGCCAGCAGCACCGGTTATTATTCGGTTTCCGGAGCCTCAAGCGGCGACTCGATTTACATTTCACACGAGTTCTGTAATCAGATGGGCTGTGTGCGTAACGACGAGAGCGATTATCCCGACACTGTTTCGATTGCCGATCAGGTCGGCAGCGGAGACCTCACAAAGAACTACAACATCACCTGCCCATACGATTCCCTAAACAATGTTCAGGGGCTGTGCGACAGCCAGGCAGAGGTTTTGAATTATTATGACGCCCACAATCGTCTGGCTTCCATCCTGATGTCAATGCGGGATGTCTATACCCGTATCGGCAGCTATCAGGTAAATGGTAATACTACAACAGTCACTGTATACCACCCGGACAAGCCCGGTGGCACGCAATGCGGCAGCGGTCATTCCGGTTTCACATACAACAGGACACAGGTATGTATCGGAGATACTCATTGGGATGAGAATATGGTTCTGGCGCACGAACTGGGCCATGTTTTAATGCGCAGACTTCTTTTTGCTCCCAGCGATACTCAATGCAATCTGAGTGAATGTACCGGGCCTTATGGATGGAGTACTTCCGTTAATGAGAAATGTGTCATTTCAGAAGGCTGGGCGGATTTTATTTCAGGTGCAACTTATTTCTCCGACTATGCCGCAAGTCCGTATTATTTCAACAGTACACAGAATCTGGAAGGCGACACGACGAAAGGTAATTCCGGCAGTCTGGCGTGTGTCAGCAACAATGCTTCTCCTGAACGATGTCGAGGAAATGCGGCCCGTTTTTTCTGGGATATGTATGATTCGACTACTGAAGGTGATGATGGGAATGATGTGCACAACCTGACGATATCACGGATAAAGGACATCTGGATGCTGTTTATGGCCGGCACCTCCAATCTTCGCGAATGTGAAGAAGACGATGACGGGCGCAACGCCATAGATTTTTACTCATATGCACTGGTGTCCAGTATAAACATAATGAATGAGATTGAACAGAATTGTCTCGAATCTCAGGACCCGAACTGAAAAAGGAGGACAGATAATGAAAACGACTAAGACCGCGATGCTGA
>JAKQSH010000435.1 GCA_029570245.1 Deltaproteobacteria bacterium
ACTTCATCGAAACCGTTTTCACGGTAATACAGACGCAGGCGTTCGATGCCTTCTTCAAGGCGATCCAGATCAAGCGGAACACCACGGTAGATGCCCAGTTTCCGCAGAAGTTTTTCACGTTTATAAAAACTGCGTCCGTTAAGCACCACCGCGCTGATCGAGATTTGAGGGCCTTCGCTGATACGGAAAAGCACATCTTTCTGATAATCGCGATTGCCGCCGATTTCATATTCCACCTGGGCTTCCATATGACCCTTGCGCCGATAGGCCGTTTTTATGCGCTCCACATCGCGTTCAACGTCCTCCGTAATGAGATCGGCGTTCCGACGCATTCGCACAACATATTTAAGCTGTTTTTCGGTAAGGCTTCTGTTTCCTTTGAATGTGATCGTATCCACACGTGTTTTGGGCACCAGATGAAAATGCAGGTCAATCAACCCACCGCGATATTCGCCGTACACTCTGATCTGGGCGAAAAGGTTGCGATAATAAAGAATTCGAATTGCTTCCTGAACATCTTCAAGTTTATATGGCATGCCGCTGCGGATTTCGATTTTTTCCTGCAATACGCGAACATGTTCAAGCAGTTCCGGGTCAGTAACCCCCATGGGGAGGTGGAAATACAGAATTCCGACAATTGAATTATCTTCGCGGAAAGCTGCACCGTCCACCGTATTTTCAGTTGCATGTGCACAAGGCAGTGCAACGCCTGCCAGCCATAGAGCAAATGTCAGGCTCAGACAGAAAAATGCGCGTCCGATTGCCGCGCCGTCAGAAATGGAGCTGATACCTGACATCCGTGCCGAAGTTCCCTTCCGGTTTTATCGAATCGTCGTCCCACTCTCCCGAAAGAGTGAAGCGGTGTTTGCCGAATTTTTTCCTGTATTCTATCTTGAACTCCTGATTCTTACGAGTAGCCTGTTGCTCGCCGACCACGGTCGAATAAGTAATGAAAAAGTCGCGTCCGATTTCCTTGCCCAGCGTCAGTTTCGGAACCAGCACGGTTCCATATGAACTTGAACTTTCGACATATTCCGAACTCAACTTGAATTCGTCCAGCTTGAACTGGTCCCTTATCTGTTCGTTAACTCCATAAATATCAGACAGTGCGTTCAGGCCGGAGGCCATGGTGTTTTCGGACTGCATCTGACTGGCCGGCTGACCGACGATCAGCAGCGAAACGAGATCGGTCTGAGGCAGACCGGAATCTGACGAAAGCAACACTTCCACATTGTCGTTCTCTCCCTTGACCTGCAGAGTGATCTTAACTTCCTTCTCTTCATCGTTCTCGTAATACACAACCGTCGTTTCGCCTATGATGTTGTAGACCGGATATATGCGGTCCGGCTCGCGGAATTCGACCATGAAAGTTTGAACCTCAAATTCGTTGTTCTGAAAATAGAACTTGCCACGGTCGGAGGACAGGGTCTGCAGAAGACCGACATTCAATTCGCTGCCGGTAAGCAGAAGATCGGCCTGCAGACCAAGTCTGGCAAGATTGTTGTTTATCTGAATGTTCTCTTCGTCGCCTTTTATGCGGATATCGAAACCGAATCTGGGCTTTTCCGCCTTTCTGTCACGACTTCGACTGGGACGGATAATTCTGGTGACGCGATCCATTATCAGCTTTTTCTGCCAGCTTATTGAGCGCGTATAAAGCAACTCGTCCACATTGATGTCGCCTTCCACTTTCAGCGGCCACGGCTGCCCGCTTATTGAAAGGGAACCGGAGAGAGCAGGCGTTATGCCTTCGTCTATGGGAAAACTCAATCTGGAAATCTGCAACTGCAGGTCGTAATTCAGAGGAGTGAATTTCTGCGGATCAATAACTATACCGCCGTCGACGGCAATGCTGCCGCCGGAATAATTGAACGACAGACCGCCACTGCGCAGAGTGTCGCCGTCAAGAAAGACCCTGCCTTCGATATTGCTGATCTGAGAACTCATTCCGTCAAGCTGCAGCAGTCCGCGACTGAAGCCGATTTCCCCGCTGAAAACCTTATCTTTCCATGGACCGGACATTGTCAGGTCAAACATAATCGGGCCGTCGCTTTCGTCGATGCCGTCAACAAAGGCCTGAACCAGCCGCCACTCCGTGTTGCCTTTGAAAAACACTTCCACAGAACCCAGTGTATCGATATAACCCTGGGCGATGAATTCGGTGCCGGGGCCAGACAAGCGCATAGGATCAAGCGAAAAACGTCCCTTGTCGTATCGCAGGTCTGCCGAAGCGTCAGCCGTAAGCAGTACGCCACTGATCTGACCGTCAAGGGCGCTTACGGACGCCTCAAGGACAGCAGAAGTTGGAGATTTCAGCGGAATTTCACCCTTCAGCCTGAAGTCAACGGCACCGCTTTCAATTTTATCCCAGCCAAGCATCCTGTGAAGGACAAATGGATAATCGAAACGCTTGCCTTCCACTTCCAGTTTGACTTTCGGCTGAGGCTCAAGCTCAAACATGGCGCTGAAAACAAGTTCTTCGCCGAAACATTTTCCTCTCATGTTGAAATAAGCCGGGCGCATTTCAAAATGAATTTCGCTCTGCGCCAGCCGATCTTTTCCAAGATCCAGAGGATCGACCAGCAGCATTCCGGTTACAACAGGCTCTTTTAAAGTCCCTGCCAATTGAGCGCTGAGGCTCATCCCACCCTCAGCTTCCGCGAAAAGAAAATTCAACATTTCGAACTGCGACAGCTGCATATTTTCGGTTCTGAATTCAAGATCAAGGCGGTTCCAGTCCTCAACTGAACCCTCCACAATAAGCACCCCGTCTCCGCGTTCGGCTCGAACATCGTTGAAGTTGATTATGTTGTGTTCAATGCCGATATCTACAAAAGCCCTGTCCATCGGCTGCGCAGGCATACCGAAGCGTTCCATTTCCAGCCGGATGTTGCCGCCGAAATCTCCGAAAGGTCCGTGGAATCGTCCGCCGCCCCTGTAAATACCCGAGAATCCGCCGGCGACAGTGTCATCCAGGCCTACCATGTAAACGGCATCTTCGACACGACTGCCTTCGGTATTGTATGTGATATCCAGAATCGTACTGCCGCCGTGTTGGAAAGTGAAAGTGGCGGAAGCATCGTAAGCAGACTGTCCCAGACGGCCCTTGAGTTCGTAGAATTTGAGTTCGTCTCCCCAATAATGAATGCGCCCGCTGACATGCCCAAGACGTATGCCCTGCAACGAAAGATTTTCGAAATCAATTGTGGCGTTCAGATCGGGCTTGTTGGAGGGACCATCCAGCGTACAGCGCAAGCTTCCGGTTCCGGTAAAATCAATCCCCATTATCTGACCGACATCCGCAAGATCGAACTGATCTGAGTTGTATTCATAATGGAAATGCTTGTCGAAGCCGAAATGAGTTACCGGCATTGTTATTATTGTGTTGCCGAAACTTATTGTGCCGTTCTGCAGCTCGAAGCAGCTGGTATCTACAAAAAGACCCATTTTTATGTGGCCCAGCGGCACATCCAGGACTTCACGCCCCACCCTGTCGCGTGTTCTCCACGGCCCCGTCCAGGTTGAGTGACCCACAACTTCAAGATCGGCTTCGCCCTTAAGCTCAAAAGGCTTAATCGCACCGCTGAATGTTATAAGACCCGTTATTTTCTGCATGACTTTACTGCGCTCAACGCTCAGGTCTTCCAGTATCTGCGCCAGTTCGACGTTTTCCAGATTCAGACGAAGGTCGGTGCTCATGCTTTCATCGAAAAACAGATGGGCCTTTTCAAAAACGACACGGCCACCGGCCATTTTAAGAACACTGCCGTCCAGAATTGCAGCCCGACGCCCCAGCCTCAGCTTCAGATCGCTGTCTTCAAAATTCATTCTTTTCACACGCAGCTGTTTCAAATGCGCTTCGCCGTGTAACTGCGGATTGTCCATATCGCCCATCAGCTTCAGATCGAGCTGCATAGCACCGCTCATATCTGGCAACTGCGGCCAAATCTGCGGAAGCTTATCCAGCGGGACATCCAGCTTCAGCGCGATTTCTCCGCCGGGATTATCCAGCCCGCTGATGCTGCCGGAAAAATCGAACCTGATTCCGGGCAGAAAGACGACAGCGTTGCTGAAATCGAATCTGTCTTTGCCGGCAACGCCATCTACTCTGATTGAATTGACAGGTGTAGAAACATTTCCAGCATTTATAAGTCCGCGTCCGGTTTCAAGCAAAAATCCGTAGCCGTCTTCGCTGTGGTCCGCGCTGAGGTGAAAATCTTCAATATGACTGTATTCTCCATCCGCCAGCTTTACGCGCAGAGCGGTTTTACCAATGGACAGCTTCTCTATAACCCAGTCGAAGGACAAACCCGGCATATCAAACCCGCCGGATGGCGCTTCTTCAAATCCGGCAAAGGTCATGTCCCAGTCCACATCCAGACCGCTGCATGTTATTTCTTTTATTATCAGGCGGTTATAGAACAACTGAAAAGGCCGCAGTGAAACCTGAATTTTTTCCGCTTTGATACCGCCGCGCCCCGGGAAATCCACCTTGAGATTTCTGACATTAACTGCCGATTCAAAAAGACGCCACTCGATTTCCAGGTCGATCTGTGGCGCTTCCGGCGATATCACGCGCAGAGCCTGATTGACGGAAACCAGAATCATGCGTGTGCCGAAACTGGAGGTCATCAGGAGCAGCAACCCCAGAGAAACGGCGAAAACAGAAAACAGGAATGCAATCGCCACCTTGCGTCGCAACTTACGCTTCCTGTTTTCTTTCAAGCCGGTTCCCATTTTCCAATCCGTTTAATGTCAGAACATTAAATAATTTATTATACTTCCTTAGCGGACTGGACGCAAAAACGGAAATTGTTCAGCAATACAAAGGGAACGCGCAAGAAAACCAACACCTGATTGCTGAGGCAGAAGGCATAGCGATCATCACAAGCGTTTTCTTCATCGGCAGTTTCCACGACATTGAAACTGATATGCATTTATTAAAATCATAAATGAATGCAAATCA
Organism: Deltaproteobacteria bacterium; assembly: GCA_029570245.1. GTDB lineage: Bacteria > Myxococcota_A > SURF-8 > SURF-8 > SURF-8 > JAKQSH01. The sequence continues at coordinate 4,967 of JAKQSH010000435.1, forward strand.
TCTTCAGCCTGATATATAATCTTCTGCAAAAATTCTCGAAGGGAAAGAACATGTCGACAGTAAAAATCATCGAAGACAGAAGTTACGTTCAATACCATCTGGAGATTTCCCGTGAAAAAACCCGCGACGCCGCCATCGCCATCATTCCCGGTGCGCCCGAACGCGCCGCGCTTATAGCCTCACATCTGGAAAATCCGGTAAAAATCGGCTCACATCGCGGACTTGATTCGTGGCTCGGCAAAATGGGCAGTCTGGATATTCTTGTCACCAACACCGGAATGGGCGGCCCGACGCTCGAAATCGTGGTGCAGGAGCTTATTCAGCTTGGCGTTAAAAACTTTCTGCGCATCGGCACCACGGGCGCCATTCAGGATTACATTCC
>JAKQSH010000462.1 GCA_029570245.1 Deltaproteobacteria bacterium
GCATGCTGACCGAAAAACTCGGCAAGCTTTCAAGTGTTGCCAAAGTCGAATCAATAACAATGCTTCTGCCCGAAGATCAGGAAAAAAAGGTGGAGCTTATGCACGATATCGTGCCGGTTTTCAACCGTATCCTTGTAACACAGGATGGCTTTGCAGATTTCGGCGTCGATGATCTTACAGAAAGACTCGAAACTCTACTGGATGTTCTTGAAAATTCCCAGGAAAAAGCTTTTTCCGCCGGACAGAAGGAAATCGTTTCAGAGCTTGAAGGCATGATTTCGAAGATCGAAGACATAAGCGAGAAACTGGAAGAAAACGACAACGCGCTGGAGCGCTCGCGCGCCTTCGAAAAAGCGATTTTCGCAACGATCAACGGCGGAGTCGAACAGATTAAGAAATGGGCCGAAATGGGCCCGATAAAGGCTGAAGACCTGCCGCCCAGTCTGCTGGATCGTTTCAGAGGAAAATCGGGCAGATTTTCCATATTCGTATTTCCCAGAGGTTCGATCTACAACGTTGAATTTCTGGACAGGTTCGTTTCCGAAGTCTATGCGGTTTCACCCGATGCAACAGGTTTTCCGGCCACGCATCAGGTTTTCTCGCGCCTGATACTTAAAGGCTTCAGCCAGGCCACAATGTATGCTGCCATAGTGGTTTTCATTCTTCTGCTGGTTGATTTCCGAAAACCAGGCTATGCTTTTGCGGCGGCACTGCCTCTCATCTGCGGCGCATCATGGATGCTGGGCTGGATGTACTTCACCAGGACGCCGCACAATTACGCGAACATAATAGCCCTGCCGCTTATAATCGGTCTGGCAGTCGATTATGGCGTATACATCACCCACCGACTGCGTGAAGATCGGGAATTGCATCCTTTCGGTACAATGGAAAAAGCGGCCCGCCCGGTATTCATGGCGGCACTTACGACGCTGGCCGGCATAGGCGCCATAATCATGGGAGAACATCAGGGGGCCGCTTCCTTGGGAAAAAATCTCGTTTGTGGTATTGTAACCTGCCTTATTGCAGCCATGGTTGTTCTGCCGTCCATAGTGTCAGTGGTGCGTGATCTGCAGAAAAGAAAGGCCGGCAGATAAAAAGCTTACGAAAGGAGCCTTGCAATGAATCGCAATCTGCGCAACATTCTGTTGCCTGCCGCATTATTTCTTATGGTTTTCGTTTCGCTGGCCCAGGCCGGGCAGATACTGGATGCCCGTAAATTTCTGGTGTGCCACGCTTCAGGCGTCACTTCGCGCGAAGAAGCCCAGCCATACATCGACGGGTTCGGTGCCTACCTGGCGAAAAAACTTTCCTGGCAGCCCGACAGCTATCAGGTTCAGTTCGAAAACAACCGTCGCTCCGGCGTAAAAGCGCTCGAATCATTCAAACCGGCCTTCGCAGCAATGACGCTGGGAATGTATCTCGAAAACGAAAAGAAATTCAACCTCAAACCGCTGGTAATGGCGAGAGTAGGCGGTAAAAACACCAATAAATACCGCGTACTGGTAAAAAAAGGGCAGTACGCTTCTCTTGATGCGCTAAAAGGGAAAATGCTGGTCGGAAACGAACTGGAAGACCCGGTCTTCTTAAGCAAAGTCGTTTTCGCCGGAAAAATCGACGCGGCTTCACATTTCAAACTCTCCAACACAAAACGTCCGCTGCGCGCAATCCGCAAAGTTTCACGTGGAAAGGCCGATGCGGCGCTGGTTGACGGCAGTCAGTTCGAAAGCCTCAAATCTCTACCCATGTTCAACGAACTTCAGGTCGTTTACGAATCCGAAGAGCTGCCCAATCTGGGACTGGCCTATGTGGATGGCCGCGCCAAACCCGCTGAAGTGGATGCGTTCCGCTCTGCGCTTATCGGAATGTGCAAAGACCCCGACGGCGCAAAAATCTGCGAAACATTCAAATTAGGTGGATTCGAAGCGGCCTCTTCTGCTATGATCGAAAAAGTGCGGGCGATGTACAATAAATAAAAGACATATACCGGTAATTCAGTAAGCACAGATCAAATGCATGATAATAAATATTTCGCGGCTGTAATATATTCAATTGCCTTATGCGGCCTTTTAAGTTCCTGTACTCCTGGAGTAAAGGCTTCGCCGCGCGAGTCGCTGCTTTCGATGAACTGGGAGTACCGTCACTTCCCAAACGAGGCGGAACCGCTGCTGGAAATCGCTGAAAGCCTTTACTCTGAAAACGGCACACTCGAAGACAACACGAAGTCTCTGCACGCCGCCTGCAAAGCTGTCGATCTGGAACCGGATAACGCCAGAGCGCAGCACATGGCTTCAAGGGCCTGTTTCTGGCTGACCGATTACGGTGAGTTGCCTTTCTGCTACGACATGAAAAATCTCGAAAACAAGGTGCTTAACTGCACTGATTTCGGAGAAAAAGCCATAAAACTTGAGCCTGACAACGCCGAATACAATCTGTATTACGCGCTTAACATGGGAATGAAAATCCAGAAGATCAACTTTGCCCGCCAGGCGCTTAACATAATGCCGCTCATAAATGCGCTTAAGCAGACAATTAAAATTGACGAAAGCATCCACGAAGGCGAACCTCTGCGGGTTCTGGCTGCAATTTACCTGAAAGCTCCGCCATGGCCGGCTGGTCCCGGAGACGAGGAAAAAGCGCTTGAGTTGCTCGAAAAGGCCGTTCAAAAATACCCCGGCCATCCGCTCAATCATATGTTCTACGCCGAAGCATTGATGGAAGTTGAGGAATACGAACTGGCGATGGAAGAAATAAATAATGCAAGAAACCTGGTTGACCCCGCCAAGTATTCGTGGAGAAGCGAAAAATACCTGAACATGATAGATAAGCTGGACCGGAAAATAAAAAAAGAAGCCGAATAATTACAGCTCATAGATAACAGAAAGGGACGCGCAGTGCGTCCCTTTTCATTTTCAGGGTCTTTCTGTTTTTTTCAGAAATTCATCCTAATCGCTCTGAGTCACCACTTCCAGCTCAGGCAGTTTCTTTTTAAGGCTTTCCAGTTCGGCATCTTTAAATTTATTGCCGATGATATCGAGCTTTTTAAGCGCCGGCAGCTTCTCAAGCGGAGTCAGAGAGTCGTAAACCGCACCGGTAAGGTCAATATACTCAAGCTGCTGAAGTTCACTGAGAATATCAAGCGAGCCAAGTGGAAGCCCCCAGAGCTTTATGGTTTTCAGATTCTTAAAGCGTTTAAGCTCTGCAAAATCACGGAACGGAACATTGCAAAGATCGAGATATGTTATGCGCTCAGCCACGGGATAAAGTGGACTTAAATCGTTTATGAGAGTAGAGCAGGTCATTATTTCCGTGATGCGCGGTATCTGCGCCAGCGGTGAAATGTCGGAAACCGGGGTTTTCAGCAGGTCTATGGTGGTGATGCTTTTCATTTTGAGAAGAGGCTTCAGGTCTGAAATTTTAGTCATGCGGGCATTGATTTCCTTAAGCCTGTCGAGTCCGACCAGAGGCGAAAGATCGCTGACGGAAGTTCCCCACAATCCCAGAAACTCAAGATTATGCAGACCGCTCAACGGAGTAAGATCACTGACATCCATTGCGAAACGGATGTCCAGCCGCTTCAGCGCCGTCAGCTTCTCGAAAGGCTTCAAATCCTTGAGCGGCGCAAAGGCAACAAGCATGTTTTCGATATGCGTACATTTGGCTATTCTCTGAAGGTCCACGCTTTTCATACGTTCCGGCGTTTCAGTGAACCATTTTTCGCCAGCTTCAGGGTTCCTACGCCACCAGTTTTCCCATACTTCATCTCCCCATGGCGGTCTGAACTGCTCGCACCAGGCGATATCTTCCGGCGACGGAGCTGCCGGTGCTGCTGAAGACGGAGACATTGCAGTGGAATCGAGAGCCGCTCCGGACGATTGTTTCCCGGAATCGGCTTCATTCCGCTGACAGGCGCAGAATACGCATGCTGTCAGAAACAGAATTGAAATTACAGTAACCGCCCACCGGTTTGCCGATTCATTGCAGTTGAATATTTTCATTCTTCCTCCCTGTTGTTAACAAACATCGAACTGTCCAGAAAGTCAGTCTTCCAGCTCTTTCATTTCCATTCTGAAAAGATATTCCACTCCATCCGCCGTTTTTGCCGCTTCCACGAAAAAACGCCCCAGAATCCGTACAACCATAACCCCGCGATACAGTTCCTCGCGATCAACTTTCAGCGGCTTACTCTCGGCATTGACGTATATCAGATCGGCAAGAGTGGGCGGATTGCAGAAAACGCAGCCAGCCATGACCACAGTGGGATTGGCCAGCCAGAAACGTCGCATCTCTCCGCTTTCCGGCGGCGCGTCTATAGGCATAACCGCTCCACTGATACTGACGGCGCCACCGTTCATTTTAGGCAGCCCGTCAGGGATGAAAGACGACTCGGTTTTGTAGTGACGATATTCCTTTACAAGAGTGCTGAAAGTCAAATTGAAAGGATTGTTCCATTGCGGTTCAAAAACGGTCAGCGCTCCGCCTTTAAGATCGAACCCGCCGGCAGACGCACGCACGGTATCGCCTGCGTCATGCTGCGGTTCGGCGGCTTTCTGGGGCGAAACTTCCGCAGTTGAATTTTTACGGAAATCCCTGAACGGCTGCGGAATCTGTCGCTCTGCCTCGTTCACAACCAGCCAGAACAGAGTTATAACCGCCAGCACAAGCGCAAGCCTTCTTGCGTAATACCCGAATTTTCGCTGTCCAGTTTTCAAACTTTTGTTCTCCCAATAAAGAAGTTACGCGAATAAGCTATTCCGTGATTCTCCATACGCAAAGCAAATAATTACAGTGGGCATTGTTTTTTCGTTCACTATGCATCGAAAGACCTTGACGGGCTTGTACTTCTTTCTTATCCTTCGATTCCTGTAGCATTGCAGTATTACAGGAGAGAAAATTGTCCACAGCTTCGATGCACAAACGTATTGAACAGATAAAAGCCGAACTGGTCAATATGGGGGACATGCGTCCCGGCACGCTGTCCGAGCACTACAAGGTTTGCGGCAATGCGTCCTGTTCGTGTCGGAATCCGAAAGACCCCAGAAAACACGGTCCGTATTTACAGCTGAACTACACGCACAAAGGCCGCAGTCGTACAGAATTCGTCCGCAGGGATCAGCAGGAAAATGTGCGCCGTCAGTTGGAAAATTACGCAAGGTTCCGCGCTCTTATCGACGAGTGGGTGGAACTTTCCATTGAAATCGCACGCGCCGGAAGGCAGCGGGCAGACAAGGGAGTAAAATGACATGAGCTTCGTACTGGAATTGAAATCCATATCGAAAAGCTTTACCGAGCCAGACGGCAAACTCCGGCGGGTTATTTCCGGCATTTCATTGAATCTGTCGGAAGGCGATGCTGCGCTCATTGAAGGACCATCCGGCGCCGGCAAATCGACGCTGCTCAACGTCGCTTCCGGTCTTCTGCTGCCGGATTCCGGTGAAGTGCAGATTCTGGGCAGGCCGATAACCGGCCTTTCAGAATCAGAACGCGACCGCATCAGAGCCTCGCACATCGGATATATATTTCAAAGTTTCAATCTTATTTCTCCTCTCAGCGTTCTCGAAAACCTCACTATTCCGCTGCGCCTGGCCGGAAAGACCGAACCGACCCTCGAAAAACACGCAGCAGAACTGCTGGAGCGCTTCGGGCTTGA
>JAKQSH010000463.1 GCA_029570245.1 Deltaproteobacteria bacterium
ATATTGTATTTTCGAAAAAACAGGTTAATAAAGAAAGGAGAATTCGATCATGGACAAGATAAACGAAATTCTTAACTGGCTTATGTTAGCGATATTCAGTTGCTGGTTCGTTGCGGACAAGACCATGCCTGCTGTCGATCAGAGTGCTCCCGAAGCGGCACCTGCGGCCGGAACCGCAATACACGATACGACGGGGGCGATGACAGAAAGGCCGGAAAAGCCATATGATACAGCATCTTGTGAAGGTTCGATTATAACGGTCGGGCTATCTGAGATGCTTAAACGACAGCGAGTGCGGCGCAACCTGAGGCGGCGCAAGGAAGATCAAGCATCATAATTTCTAAAATGTGCACATTACGGGCGAAGTCGAGAGCGGAAATCCGCGCGGCCCCGCCCAACTTATTTATGGAGGAGGTTTCCAATGAAGTTAACGGTAAAGGAAATTCTTAAAACTCTTGAAGAAAGGCTGGCGAACATCGACCGAAGCGCACTGGTCAAGCTCCTGTCGGTTCGAGCGTGCCATCACCACAGTTACAGTCTGAACAATCTTATCACGGCAGGTATCCAACTCGCGGCCCGAAGGGGAGCGTCGTTTTCGTTCGACATGCTGAGCGAGCTCTGGTTGGCACCATTCCCGATATGGCAGCGCTGGGGCTATCACATCACCCGCGGTGAGAAGGCTCTCTCCGTGCTGGCGCCAATAAGGATTAAAAAGAAACGGGATATCGCCGCCGACACTGAACTCGCCGAGCACGGCCTGGTGAGCGTTGTTGAGAACGAGGCTGACGACGACAAGAACTCCCGCGGATCTATCTTGGTTTTCATTTCCCGCCCACTGTTCGACGTAAGTCAATGCGAACGAATATCACCGAACCCTAATATGCCTCACCGACAAATCACGGAACAGATACTTCCGATCCAGTTTATAAGTCTCATCCAGCGTATCCGTGACCACGGATTGACTGTTGAGTTCCTTCCGCTTCGTGAGAATACCGGTGGTTACCTTCAGGCTGATCGGATCGTCGTCAATAAGAATAACACACCGGAGGCCCAATACGCCACGCTTTTGCACGAGCTTTCACACTACTGTCTCGGACACGGTGCCGGTCTGCCGAGAAAAGACCTCGCGGTGGCCGAACTCGAAGCCGAAGCGACAGCATTCACCGTGGCGAGCTACTTCGGCATCACCGTACCTTCTGAGTTCTATATAGCAGCATGGGGCGGGGATGGTGCGGCCGTCAGGAAGTCTATCGGACGGATAGACCAAGCAGTGACGGCTGCATTGAAAATACTTAAAGTGCCTGGAATTTCAGAAGATTCAGCCTGCCTAGAGAGAGCCGCATGACCAGCAAAACAATTAAGCATTATATCGAAAAGTGCAGTCACTGCAAGAATAACAAGTTCTTTATACACGTATATAAAGCCGAGTCTGCAAAATTAATAATCCTTGCTTGCAGTAACTGCGGACGAAATCAAAGAGAATTTACCTATAATAATGACGTTATGAATTAATAGTTTGTGAGGAGTGATACGAATGGCAAAATTTATGTTTATCGATGAAAACGGTTCAGGCTCTGAAGTTCTAGGTGTTGCCGAAGGGCGCAACGAAAGAGAAGCCCTTAAAAATCTGGTCAGGAAAAGCCCTTGGCTGGAAGAATACGATTACGATGGAATAAGCTCCGTCAGACTGGCTGAGGGCGGACACGATAGACCCGAAGTGGAAGCCGAGGACGAGACCGACGATGTTGAAGGGCGTGAGTGGAGGCCACGCTTAGTTACTTACGGGGCTCTATTGGTCGTCCTGGTATTCTTAATCTGGCTTTTTATGAGCCGCCTCGTATCGCCAGCGTTTACCTCCGGAACCACCGCTACACAGCCGGTCGTCAAGACAGTCCGCTTTAAGAATGTTCAGCGCGATAATTTAAGCCGTGACGTCGACATCGTCCTGGAGAAAGCGAAGAAGAAGGCGACGGTGCGGATGCACGAGGACCTCGATGCGTGGAACGGCGAACTGAATAAAAAGGCGGCCGGGTTCGTCGACTGGTACTGCGGATACTTCGTCCAGCAGACCCTCGCTCTCAAAGGCGCATATGGCTCCATTAAAGGTTGGGCCGTGGGCGATACTGATGCCGCCGCTGAGATCGGAAATGCCGTCCGGGCTGAATTTGCCGGGCGGGTAATCCAGCCAGAAGTGGCGCAGCAGATGATAAATGCCATTGCTGACACGACTGTAAGTGAATACTTTAAATCTGTCACGACCGGCTTCGACGAGCTAAGCTTTAAGTACCAGATTCCCCTACAGGAGTGGGGAAATGCGACGAGAGATATAACGGCGATGACGGTCCGTACAAATACAAACCGCAGCGTTCCGCTAGCTCTGAAGGCGATTACGGGCTTGAGCGCCATAACCACGGTTCGAATCGCAGAAAAAATCCTCCCGATGATAGAAAAGGCCGGTGATATGATATTCGCGAAGACGATAACGTCGCTCGGACGCAAAGCTCTGGCGGGTTTTGCCGGCGAAGCACTCGGAATGACCACTGTGGGAGCGCTTCTTGTCTGGGATGCCTACGACCACTACCAGTTGCAGAAAACCACGCGACCGATGATTCAGCGGAGTATCAACGAGTACCTGGAGAGTTTAAACGGGAAGGTGGCGGCCGAGATTACGGGCATAATCGACAACGCTGCGATAGAGATTCGGGCGTCGAAGGTAAAATTAGTTTCACGATTTTAAGGAGGTAAAAATGAAAAAAACTAGCGCGATCACCATTGCGTTGATCGCTGTGGGGCTCACTTTCCTATTAAGGCTCGGACCAAATATCGCACACGGTCTCGAAGAGACTCCGACCATGAATCCGGTCGTAAGTTCTTCGACAGAAGGAATAAAAGCTTTAAGCGCCAGACTCTTCACCGAGGTGAAAAACGACGCCGACGAGAAGCTGTGGGGGCCTGCCATAAACTCAATTGAATGGTTCACGGCCACCTTTCTCGGCGAACCGGTGGAGGCAATTCGAAGCGGACTCGAGACTTATGTGCTATCGGAAGAAGCGCTGGACGGTTTCATAGCCGTTGCTGCATTTAAAATCGATCAGGCAGTCCAAAAATATCTGGTCGCAAACAACCGTCATACAGGCCCAGCGGAAATTGAGACCGGCCAGTACACGGCGGAATTGCGTCGGGCAGTTGACGTGGCTGCTGTCATTAAGAGCATATACAGCGGGCTTATCGACAAAACACCAGGGAAAAGCGAATTAGTCGAGCGATATTATAGGTTTCGCAAGCGCACTCCCGGCATAGATCCGCCGATGGAACTTTTTGTGTTGGTCGGTTCGATAGCAGAGGCCTTACTTAAAATCG